>NZ_JBJIAK010000001.1:0-282861 GCF_045310915.1 Mycobacterium sp. SMC-17
AGAGTCCTCAACGCATATTCGACGCGGCCAGAGCGTCATTGGTCTCGGTCACCGAGAAACGATCGGGGTGCCAGCCTCGGGGCAGCCAGTCGCGCATCTCCTGCGCACCCAGCCCCATCGGTGTTGCCCGCGGGTCGTACCCGCCACGAACCCACGCAGCCAATTCCTCATAGCCGCCCAAGCCACCACAATCCTCCGGCGGGCAGGCCATCTTGCCCGCCAGGCACACCGGAGCCGAAGGTGGATCATCGAGAACGTCTTCGACCACCAGCACGTGCTCCCATCCGTCGCCGAAGTCGTAGTCATAGAACAACCGGTCGCCCTTACCGGAGACCACCTGATCCAGGCGCACACCGTCCTCGACGAGACCGTCGTCGCCTTCGCTGAGATCAAATCTGGTGACGAAGTAGACACGGGTACGCCGGTCCGCCCCGACACCGAACTTATGCAGATGACCGTCCTGCCAGCCCATCGCAACCTGCAGCACGTCATGCAGCTCATCGAGCACGAGGTCACCCGGCAGGACCAGACGACGCCAGATCGGCGGCTTGGCGTACATCAGGTCGACCCGCACCCGGAAACCCCGCACACGCTCCGGCACAGCTCCCACCTCGGGTGTCGGTTCATCGAACACTCCCGCGAACAAATCCCGGCCAGCATCGGCCATCAGCTGTTGCAGCATCGACAGGTCCACACCACCCCCGGACACCGCGCTCTTCCTCTTACTCTTCCGCTTCTCCTCCGGCACACACCCAGCCAACCAGACACCCCAATCACAGGCCGACAGCAGCTGACCGTTCTACACCCTCAATCATGAAGAGCCCGTTATCCAGCAAATTGTTTGAGCCGTCAGCGCGCGGGGGTATTCGGGATGGTCGCCCGGCCTCGGTCCCGGCGGTTGGGCAGCCGTGGTCCGTTCGGCGCCGTCGCCACCAAACTTGCAGGTAGAGTGCCATACACCGATATGGGTGACGTACGACATACCGGGCGTCGGGCGGGGCGGACGACGCGCTGGCGGCCGGATCCCGCACGGCGGCGGAAACTCCGCGCCATCGTGTAATTTTTGAGATGAATCCGTTATTCGGAGGCCGGCAGGCGACTGGCTTCGGGTTAGCTGGCGGTTAGGCGGAAGGACGATCTTGGCAGTGATGCACGGCCGGCATCGACACATCCGGTGCTGGGGCGCGGCCGCGGCAGGTCACCGATGAGCCCCATCAGCCGGCGCCAGTTCCTCGGCGGTGCGGCGGTGGTGGGCGTCGCCGGGGCGGCGGGAATCGGGGCCCTCGTCGAACGATCACGCGACCGTACGGAGTCCCGCAAGCATTTTTCGGCCATCGTCATCGGCAGCGGCTACGGCGGAGGAGTCTCCGCGCTGCGGCTGGGACAGGCCGGTATCGAGACACTGGTCATCGAACAGGGCCGGCTCTGGGACAAGCCCGACGACGACGGCAAGCGCTTCTCCAAGATGCTGCCCGCCGACACCCGCGCCGGCTGGTTCTCGAAGATTCCGCCGAGCCTGGTCACCTCCTTCGGTGGCTTCACCGTCGAGCAGGTGGCCGAGCACGCGCCGTCGCCCCAGCCGATCCAGGCCGGCATCTGTCAGAAGGTGACGCACGGTGCCCACGACGTCTTCCGGGGCCTGGCCGTCGGTGGTGGCTCGATGGTCAACGCGGGCATCGCCGCCATCCCGACGCCGCGCCAGATCGACAAGGCGTTCCCCGACATCGGCGCCGACGAGTTCCTGCGCACCTATGTCGAACGCGCCAAGACGTCGCTGAAGATCAGTTACCGCGACATGGCCTGGTTCGAGCAGACCCCGTGCTTCCAGTACGCCCGCGCGGGCCGCAAGTACGCGGCGGCGGCCGGCTACAAGGTCGACTACAACGGCAGCTCGTACTCGTTCGACTACCTGGTCAAAGAGGCGGCCGGCCAGGTGCCGCAATCGTCGCTGGCGTTCGAGCAGCAGTTCGGCAACAACTACGGCCGGTTCGGCAGCGTCGACCAGACCTACCTTGCCGACGCGCTCAAGACCGGCCACGTCACGCTGCGCCCGCTGACCGAGGTCATCTCGATCCGTCAGGAGCGTTCGGGTGAGTTCGTGGTGTCCACCCGCGAGATCGACCGCTGGGGCAAGGAGCTGTCGAAGGCCGAATTCGGTTGTGACCAGCTGTATCTGGCGGCCGGTGTGCTCGGCACCACCAAGCTGCTGCTGAAGGCGCGCGAGACCGGGGACCTGGCCCACCTCAATGATCAGATCGGTAAGGGCTACGGCAACAACGGTGACGTGATGGTCGGGCACAACCTGGCCAAGAGCGATCCGGCCGGCACCACCCAGTCCCTGATGGGCATGATCAACATCGACGGCCGCGACGACCCGGACAATCCGGTGTACGCCAGCATGTTCTCCATGCCGCTGCCGGTGGAGACCTACCTGCTCGGGTACTACGTCATGGTCGACACCGGGGACCGGGCCGACATCACCTACGACCGCCAGTCCGACACCGCGACGATCCAGTGGACCGATGCCTTCGCGGCGAACAACGAGGCCAGGGCGAAGCAGGTCTTCGACAAGATCCTGAAGGCCAACAAGGTCGACTACCGCAACGACCTGTTCAGCGGAAAAGTGTTTGCGCCCAACACCGTTCACCCACTGGGTGGATGCGTCCGGGGCAAGGCCACAGACGCGTTCGGGCGGGTGAACGGCCACCGCAACCTGTTCGTCAACGATGCGTCGCTGATGCCCGGGCACCTCGGCTGCAACCCGTACATGACCATCACCGCGCTCGCTGAGCGCAACATCGAGGGCATCCTGCAGGGCCGCACCTAGCCGGTGGCCAGGTGCGGCCCATGCAGTCGCGTCAGCTCACGTCGAAGGCACGGGCGCGCAGCGAACGCTCCACTCCCGCACGGCCTTCCAGCACCAGGCGGCGCAGGGCCGGCGGAATCTCCGGATCGGACAGGTACCGGTCGGCGGCGTCGAGGCCGGCCTGGCTGATGTCCCACGACGGGTACAGGCCGATGACCACGGTCTGGGCCACCTCACTCGAGCGCCGCTCCCACACCCCGGAGATCGCCGCGAAGTAGCGGTCCCGGAACGGGTCCAGCAGCTCGGTCTGGCCCGGCTGGACCAGACCGCCGACGATGGCGCGCGTGGTGATGTTCGCCAGGGTGTCGTCCTCGATGACCTGTTGCCACGCAGCCTCTTTCACCGCGGCCTGCGGGCGCGCGGCGGCGGCGGCAGCGGCACTGCGCCGGCCGGCGGCCGTCGGATCCTGCTCGGCCTCGGCGTCGATGAACGGCGTCTGCGTGCCGTCCGCGTCGATGACGCCGGCACGCGCGAGCGCCGTCACGATGCGCCAGCGCAGATCGGTGTCGATCACCAGCCCCGTCATGTTGACCGCGGCGGGCTCGTTGTCCAACAGCGTCGACAGCACCGCGATGTGGTTCGGCGCCAGCACCGACGTGCACAGCGCGTTGATGTACGCCAGCTGGTGGTCCGATCCCGGCGACGAATCCCGCGCCAGGTCCAGCAGGGCATCACCGAAAGCGGGCCAACCGATTTCGGCCGCCCACGCCGGATCGGCGTAGGAGGTCAGCGCCGTCTGCGCCTGCAGCACCAGCCGCTGAGCGACGCCCACCTCGGACTCGGCGTGCAGCCCGCTCATCACGAGGGCGACGAACTCGCGGGCCTTCATCTCGGCCTCGCGCGTCATCTCCCACGCCGCCGACCATGCCAGGGTCCGGGGGAGCGGGTCGTCGATGTCGGCGATCCGGCTCAGCACCGTCTGCAACGACGCGGGATCGAGCCGCATCGAGCAGTAGGTCAGGTCGTCGTCGTTGACCAGGACCAGCTTGCCGCGCGAAACCCCCACCAGGGCAGGAACATCCGTCACCGGGCCCTCGACGTCGAGCTCCTCGCGGTGCACCCGGACCAGCTTGCCGGAGCCGTCGTCGTCGTAGATGCCCACCGCGAGCCGGTGCACGCGCGTCTCGCCGGCACCGGGCGCCGCGCCGCTCTGGGTGATGGCGAACCGCGTGAACGCCCCGGCGCCGTCGACGTCGAAATCGGCCCGCAGCGTGTTCAGGCCCGTGGTCTTGAGCCACTGCTGGCCCCAGTCCGACAGGTCCCGGCCCGACGACTTCTCCAGCGCGCCGAGCAGATCGGCGAATGTGGCGTTGTCGTACGCGTGGTCGTGGAAGTAGTCGCGCAGGCCCGACAGGAACGGCTCCAGCCCGACATAGGCAACCAGCTGCTTGAGCACGCTGGCGCCCTTGGCGTAGGTGATGCCGTCGAAGTTCACCTCGACCGCGGCCAGGTCGGGGATGTCCGCGGCCACCGGGTGGGTCGACGGCAGTTGGTCCTGCCGGTAGGCCCAGGACTTCTCCACATTCGCGAAGGTGGTCCAGGCCTGCTTGTACTCGGTGGCCTCGGCCTGGCACAGCACCGAGGCGAAGGTGGCGAAGGACTCGTTGAGCCACAGGTCATCCCACCACCGCATGGTGACCAGGTCGCCGAACCACATGTGGGCCATCTCGTGCAGCACGGTCTCGGCACGCCGCTCGTACGAGTAGCGCGTGACCTTGGACCGGAAGACGTAGTCCTCGAGGAACGTCACGGCGCCGGCGTTCTCCATGGCGCCCGCGTTGAACTCCGGCACGAACAGCTGGTCGTACTTGCCGAACGCGTACGGCGTCCCGAAGTTGTTGTGGTAGAAGGAGAATCCCTGCTTGGTCTCGGTGAACAGCCGCTCGGCGTCCATGAACTCGGCGAGCGAGGCGCGGCAGAAGATGCCCAGCGGAATGTCCCCGTGTTCGTCGCTGTAGACGTCGTCCCACCGGGCGTACGGGCCGGCGATGAGGGCCGCCAGGTACGTGCTCATCTTCGGGGTGGTGGCGAATCGATGGACCGTCCCCGTATCTGATGTCGCCGCCGGGGCGGCTCCGGCCGACGTGCCGGCCCCGTTGGAGATCACCTGCCAGTGCGCCGGCGCGGTCACCGACACGTCGAAGGTGGCCTTGAGGTCCGGCTGGTCGAAGCAGGCGAACATCCGCTTGGCGTCAGCGGTTTCGAACTGCGAGTAGAGGTAGACCTCACCGTCGACCGGGTCGACGAAGCGGTGCAGTCCCTCACCGGTGTTGGAGTAACGGCAGTCCGCGTCGACCACGACGACGTTCTGCTCGGCGAGCCCGGCCAGCGGCACGCCCGTCGATTCGTCGTAGGCGGACACGTCGATGGGTTGCCCGTTGAGGGTCGCGCTGCGGATGGAGTCGGCCGCGATGTCGATGACGGTGTTGGCGCCGGGAAGGGCGCTGAACGTCACCGTGGTGACGGAGCGGAACGTGCGCTCGCTCGGTGCGCCGGCTCCGTCGGTGAGGTCGAGATCGATGCGGTAGTTGTCAACGGTCACCAGCGCGGCGCGCTCGGCGGCCTGGTCGCGGGTCAGGTTCGGAAGTGCCACGTCACCAACTTAGGGGACAACCGGTTGCCGTGACCGGGAACATAGGGACGCCGGGCATAGTTGTTGGCAACGAGATCTGTACCGACTCAGTAAGGACGAGCAATGGCCGACGCCACCGCCACGAAAGACCCAGCCGTCAAGAAAGATGTCGCGGGGTTCTGGTTCGACCCGCTGTGCCCGTGGGCCTGGATCACCTCCCGCTGGATTCTCGAGGTCCAAAAGGTCCGCGACATCGACATCGAGTTCCACGTCATGAGCCTGGCGGTGCTGAACGAGGGCCGCGACCTGCCCGAGCAGTACCAGGAAATGATGAAGAAGGCCTGGGGTCCGGTCCGCGTCGCCATCGCGGCGGAGGAAGCCGTCGGTTCCGAGGTGCTGGCGCCGCTGTACACCGCGATGGGCACCCGGATTCACAACCAGGGCAACAAGGATTTCGACGTGGTCATCGCCGAGTCGCTCGAAGAACTCGGCCTGCCCGCCGAGCTCGCGGAGGCAGCCACCAGCGACAAGTACGACGAGGCGCTGCGCAAGAGCCACCACGCCGGCATGGATGCCGTCGGCCCCGATGTCGGCACCCCGACCATCCACGTCAACGGCGTCGCTTTCTTCGGTCCGGTGCTGTCGCGCATCCCGCGGGGCGAAGAGGCCGGCAAGCTGTGGGACGCGTCCGTGATTTTCGCCGCCTACCCGCACTTCTGGGAGCTCAAGCGCTCCCGCAACGAGGCGCCCGAATTCGACTGACCGCAATCACCCGCTAGTCACGCTCACCAGGGTCGGCCCGGGTAATCTCGTCGGCGTTCCGCAAGGAACGTCTGGACGCGGTTACCGTGGCCAGACACATCCGAAACATGAGCCACAACGATGCAACTGGTGGGGAGCGACGTGCCGACGGACAGTTTCGTCCTTCGACGTGCGGGTTTGAGTAGGATGCGCTGATGTCGCTGGAGACGGGCGCAACCTTCGCCGGGTACACCGTGCGCCGGTTGCTGGGCTCAGGGGGAATGGGCGATGTGTACCTCGTCCAGCACCCCCGGCTGCCCCGCCTCGACGCCATGAAGGTGCTCCGGGAAACCGCCTCCACCAACGACGAATTCCGCATCCGCTTCGAGCGCGAAGCGAACATCGCCGCGGGTCTGTGGCACCCGCACATCGTCGGCCTGCACGACCGCGGCGAGTTCGAGAGCCGGCTGTGGATCACCATGGACTACGTCGACGGCACCGATGCCGCCCAGCTGGTCAAGTACGAGTACCCGAACGGCCTGCCGCTGGAGCTCGTCGTCGACATCGTCAAGGCCATGAGCTCGGCCCTGGACTACGCGCACCAGCGCGGCCTGCTGCACCGCGACATCAAGCCGGCCAACATCCTGCTCAGCAACATCGACACCGACGAGCGGCGAATCCTGCTGAGCGACTTCGGCATCGCCCGCCAGATCGGTGAGGTGACGGGCCTGACGTCGGCCAACCTGGCGATCGGCACCGTCTCCTACTCGGCGCCCGAGCAACTGATGGGCGGCGAGATCGACGGCCGCGCCGACCAGTACGCGCTGGCCGCGACCGCCTACCGGTTGCTCACCGGACAGACGCCGTACCAGGACACCAACCAGATCGCGGTCATCAGCCAGCACCTCAGCGCGCCACCGCCCAAGGCAAGTGACCTCAAGCCGTGGCTCGAACCGCTGAACGAGGTGCTGATCAAGGCCATGGGCAAGTCGCCCGAGGACCGCTTCGACTCCTGCACCAAGTTCGCGCGAGCCTTCGAGCGGCAGGCCGAACTGGTCACCGAGTCACCCACGCTGAACCTGCGCACCGCGGAACTGAAGCTGCCGACCGTCACTCCCGTGGTGACCCCGGAACCGGCCGCCGAGCCGCCGTCCGCCCCCGAGGTGACGCCGCCGCCGGTCGCCCCGCCGCCGGTGGTGTCGGCCGAACCCGTGCCCGAGCCGGAACCGGCGCCTGGCCCCGAGCCGGAACCCGAACCGGTCGCGCCAGAGCCCGTCGCGCCGCCGCCGGCTCCGGAACCGCCCGTGCCGCCCGTGCCACCGGTGTCGCCACCGTCGGTCGACCCGGTCTCGGAGCCGACGCCGCCGCCGGTGCCGCAGCGCGGCCCTGTCGGGCCGCCGCCCGACCCGAAACCGTTTCGGCCGGAACCTGATTCGTCGCCGTCGGCCCCGCCGTACCGGCAGCCGGTGCCTGGGCCACCGCCCATACCGCCGCAGCGGCCCGTCCGGCCGACGCACGAGACGGTGTCGCCGACGGTGGTCCTGCCGGTCATCCCCGCAGACCCGGCGGCGCACGCCGCACCCGGAGTCGGCCGTCCCACCGCACCGCCCCCGCCGTCGTACTCGCAACTCGCGGCCGACATCGGCAAGACGCCACCGGGCCGTGGCCAGTCCTCGGGTGGCAAGACCAAGATCTGGGTGATCGGTGGCGCCATCGCCGCCGTGATCGTGGTGCTGATCGGTGTCGTGCTGCTGAATTCCGGTGACGATTCGAGTGGGCCCTCGGACGCCTCGGGAACCAGCACCCAGAGTTCCGGGGCGAACACGCCATCGTCGTCGCACAAGCCCGCACCGCCGGTGCTCGTGGGTACGCCCGGTAACTACCAGACCATCGCGACCTACCTGAAGAGCAACAACATTCAGGAATCGCTGGTGCACCGCAACGAACCCGGCGCACCGGTGGTGACCATGCCCATGCCGCCGGGCTGGGCTGACGCCGGACCGCAGACGCCGGCCTTCGCCTACCAGTCGATCGTCTACAACGGCCCGAGTGCCGGCAACTACCGGCCCAGCGCCACGGCGTTGATCTCGCGCCTCGGCCCGAACGCCGATGCGCAGAAGATCCTCGACTTCGCGCCGGGTGAACTGAACAACCTGCCGGGATTCACCCCGACCGACACCGGCACGCCCGGGACCGTCGACGGCCACAAGTCGTTCCAGATCGCCGGTTCCTGGAACTCCAACGGGGTGACCAAGCTCATCACCCAGAACACCGTCGTCATCCAGGACGGCACCGGGCTCTACGTCATGCAGATCAACATCGACGGCGTCGCCGATCAGGCCGAGATCATCAAGCAGATCACCGAGGCCATCGACCGCGACACCAAGATCGCCGCGGGCTGAGCCGGCGAGTGTGTGGGGCCGGCTGAGCCGGCGAGTGGGCCGGCCGAGCCACTGATTCTGTCCCGGGCCGCTGTTCTGCCAGAATGTGCGCCATGCGCGTATATCTCGGAGCCGACCACGCCGGATACGAACTCAAGCAGGCCCTGCTCGACCATCTGACCGCGGCCGGCCACCAGGCCGTCGACTGCGGTGCCTTCGCCTACGACGCGGAGGACGACTACCCGGCATTCTGCATCGACGCCGCCAAGCGCACCGTCGAGGACCCGGGCAGCCTGGGCATCGTCATCGGCGGCTCGGGCAACGGCGAGCAGATCGCGGCCAACAAGGTGCCGGGCGTGCGCTGTGCGCTGGCGTGGAGTGTCGAGACCGCGCAGCTGGCCCGCGAGCACAACAACGCGCAGGTGATGGGCATCGGTGGCCGCATGCACAGCACCGAAGAGGCCTTCGCCATCGTCGATGCCTTCCTGGCCGCCGAGTGGTCGCAGGCCGAGCGGCACCAGCGCCGCATCGACATCCTGGCCGAGTACGAGAAGACGCACGTGGCCCCCGAGGTTCCGGGCGCTCCCGCCTGATTCCCGAGGCCTGACTCGTGCCGGAGGGGCATACCCTCCACCGGCTGGCCCGCCTGCACCAGCAGCGTTTCGGGCGGGCGCCGGTGGTCGTCAGCAGTCCGCAGGGCCGGTTCGCCGATGCCGCGGCCGCCGTCAGCGGCCGGGTGCTGCGTAAGGCGGACGCCTGGGGCAAGCATCTGTTCCACCACTACGACGGTGGTGCGGTGGTGCACGTCCACCTCGGGCTGTACGGCACGTTCACCGAGCAGCCACTGCCGATGACGGCGCCCGTCGGGCAGGTGCGCATGCGTATGGTCGGGGCCGAATTCGGGACCGACCTGCGCGGCCCGACGGTGTGTGAGCTGATCGACGAGGGCGGCGTCGACGATGTCGTGGCCCGGCTCGGTGCCGATCCGCTGCGTCGCGACGCCGACCCGGGATTGGCCTGGGCGCGAATCAGCAAGTCCCGCAGGTCAATCGGATCGATGCTGATGGACCAGACGGTGATCGCCGGTGTCGGCAACGTCTACCGCAGCGAGGTGCTGTACCGGCACCGGATCGACCCGCACCGTCCGGGCACCCAGTTGACCGAGGCCGAATTCGCCGAGCTGTGGACCGATCTGGTCGCGCTCATGAAGGTCGGGGTGCGGCGCGGCAAGATCGTCGTCGTGCGCCCGGAAGACGACCACGGCGCGCCGTCCTATGCCGCCGACCGGCCGCGCACGTACGTCTACCGACGGGCGGGGGAGGCGTGCCGCGTGTGCGGCGCCACCGTCCGCACCGAGGTCATGGAGGGGCGAAACCTGTTCTGGTGCCCCAACTGTCAGGTGTGACGGCTAGTCGCCGCCACCGCCGCAGCCGCCACCGCAACCACCGCCACAGCTGCTGCCGCCGCCACCGCAGCTGCTACCCGAGTCGCTGCTCCCGGAGTCCCAGCTACCGCTGCCGGCATCCCAGCCGCCGTTGTTGTCGTTCCAGCTGACGTCCTGGCCCTGGCCGGAGTCCGCGAACTGGCTCTGATCGAGGCCCTGCTGGTAGCCCTGGTCGAATCCCGAGCCGTATCCGGACTCGAAACCCGATGCGCCGTAACTGACTCCGTGCATGCCGTCGAACAGTGCGTCGAACAACAGCACCGAACCCACACCCCACGCCCCGGCGACCAGCGCCGGCTTCCACCACGGCTCGGAGTACCAGCCCTCGGGAACCGGGCGCCCGGCGACCCGGCCGCCGGGGTAGTAATTCGGTGTGGCGGCCGTCGGGCCCGGTGAGGCCTGAATCTGCCTGCCGTCGAACTGGATTCGGCGGTCCTCGGTGACCGAACCCGCGCCGCGCTGGCCGGCCAGCTCCTGCAGCGGGGGACCGGGGTCGATGCCCATGGCGGTCCGGGCGGCCCGTACGTAGTACAGCCCTTCCATCGCGCTCTGTTTCGCAAAGGCCGCCTGCTGGGCGGTGGTGGCCTGTTCGATCTGCGACGCGGCGGCGTTGTAGCGCTCGGACGCGTCGGCCAGGGCCTGGCGTGAGGCGTCATCGGTGCCGGTCAGGTTGAACACCTGGCCGCCGAGCATCTCGATGACGCGCCGGGCGTCGGCTTTCGCGTTGGCCAGCGCGGCAGCCTTGTTGGCCTTGTTCTGCCTGCTGAACAGGAAGAACCCAATGGCCGCGATGACGATCAGGATGAGCACGAACTCCATGGAGGCAGCTTACCGATGACCACCGTCACATAGATATGGACATCTATGTCCATATCTATTACGGTCGTCGTCATGAACCTGACATTCCACGTCTTCGACACCGAACGCGGTGTGCTGGCGACCGCACCCGGAATCGTCACCAGCTATCCCGGTGGCGACACCGCGGTCCGTGAACTGGAACCGCTCGGCCCGGGCCTGCGCCCCGTCGCCTGGAACCATTGCGGTGCAATCGATTACGCCGCGGTCGGGCAGTGGTCGGCCTTCCACCGCAACCGGTCGGCCGATGCTCCGGTGCTCGTGGCGCCGTACCTGCCGTCGGCCCGCGGTGATCACGACCCGACCGACGACGCCCGCGTCGCCGCCCGGCTCACCGCCGCGACAGGCGTGGCGCACATCGTGACGGTGGACCCGCACTCACCGGTCTGGGCCGACGAGGCCCGGCGCGGGGGAGCGGCCGTCACCGTCATCGAGGCCGTGGACCTGGTGGGCTGCGCCGCGCACCACCCGGGTTGGGCGGGCGTCGTCGCACCCGACAAGGGGGCCCGCGACCGCGCCGGCCGGGTGGCGTCCCGATTGGGCGTGCCGCTGTATGTCGCTGGGAAGCAACGCAATCCGGCCGACGGCAAGTTGTCGGGGTTCGTCGCTCCCGAAGGTCTGCCGGACCGCGGCCGACTGCTGGTGATCGACGACATCTGCGACGGCGGCGGCACCTTCGCCGGGCTGGCCGATGCCATCCGGACAAGCCGGCCCGAGCTGGCCCTGCATCTGTGGGTCAGTCACGGCTGCTTCACCGGCCGCTGGCGCGAGAACCTCGCCGGCTACGCCTCCGTCACCAGCACCGACTCCCGCGCCACGCCCGACGGTGTGCAAGTCCAGCCGCTGGAACCGTTCATCGTCCGCGCACTGACCACCTTGACCTGAGGACTTTCCCAATGACCATCGAAGCAACCACCACGTACCGGCCGGAAACCATTGCGGCCCTGGACGTCCTGATGGACACCGACGCCTACAAGCTGGACCACCGGCGCCAGTACCCGGCCGGCACCGAGTACGTCTACTCCAACCTGACGGCCCGCGGCAGCCGCATCCCCGGCGTGAGCTGGACGGCGTTCTTCGGCCTGCAGGCGTACCTGCGCGACCTGAATCAGCGGTGGAACGCATTCTTCGCCGCCGACATCGACGAGGTGTGCCGAGCCTACGTGGAGCGGGTCACCCAGGTGTTGGGGCCCAACGACGTTGGCGCCGAACACATCCGGCAGCTGCACGCGTACGGCAGACTGCCGCTGCGGGTGCGCGCGCTGCCGGAGGGCACCATCGTCCCGGTCGGTGTCCCGTACCTGACCGTCGAGAACACCGCGCCCGAATTCTTCTGGCTGACCAACTACATCGAGACCGAGATGTCGGCCGCGCTGTGGCAGCCCATCACGTCGGCGACCACCGCGTGGCGCAACCGGACACTGCTGGACGCCCGCGCGCGCGACACCGGCGCCGACCCGGCCGCCGTCGACTGGCAGGGGCACGACTTCTCCTTCCGGGGCATGGCCGGCAGCGCGGCCGCCGCCGCCTCGGGTGCCGCGCACCTGTTGGCGTTCACCGGCACCGACTGCCTGCCCGCACTGGGCTGGATCGACCGGAACTACCCGGGCTCGCCCGAGGGCACCGTGATCGGCGGCAGCGTGCCGGCCACCGAGCACAGCGTCATGTGCGCGGGCGCCCGGGACGACGAAGTCGCCACGTTCGCGCGGCTGCTGGACCTGTATCCGACCGGCATCGTGTCGATCGTCAGCGACACCTGGGACCTGTGGCACGTCTGCACCGGAATCCTGCCCACGCTGAAAGACACGATCATCGCGCGCGACGGCAAGGTGGTGATCCGCCCGGACAGCGGTGACCCCGAACGCATCCTGTGCGGCGACCCGCAGGCCCCGGCCGGCAGCCCTGCCAACAAGGGCGTGGTGAACCTGCTGTGGGAGGTGTTCGGCGGCACCGTCAACGCGGCCGGCTACCGGGAACTGGATCCGCACATCGGCGTCATCTACGGCGACTCGATCACCCACGACCGGGCCGACGCCATCACCGCCAACCTGGCGGCCCAGGGCTACGTGTCCACCACGCCGGTACTCGGATTCGGTTCGTACACATACCAATACGTCACGCGGGACACGTTCTCCATCGCGATGAAGGCCACCTGGGTGCAGATCGACGGTCGCGGCCGGGACATCGCCAAGGCGCCGGTCACCGACCCGGGCAAGCGCAGCGCACGGGGCCGGTTGGCCGTGATCCGCGACGAGCGGGGGCGCCTGACGTTGGTGCAGGGCGCGGCCGGTCTCGTCGAGACGACGGACGCCATGCGGACGGTGTTCGAGGACGGCGTCGTCGTCAACCCGGTGACCTTCGCGGAGGTGCGCGCTACCGTGCGACGTGAGTGGGCGGCATACGCCGCCGGCGAGGAGGACGCCCGTCATGGCTGAGTCGCCGGCCACCTGGCTGAGCGTCGACGTTTTCGCGGTGAGCCCCGGCGACGAGCCGGGGCTCATCCTCGCGCGTCGGCAGCGTCAACCTCATCAGGGTGACTGGGCGCTGCCCGGTGTGGTGCTCGATGCGGCCAACGGCGAGACGGTCGCGGCGGCGGCGCACCGCGCGCTGCGGGACCGGGCCGGCGCCGAGCCGATCGAGGGACCGCCGACGGTGGCCCTCGTCGTGTCCGACCCGCAGCGCGACGAGCGTGGCCACACCGTGTCACTGGTGAACGTGATGCGCGCGCAACCCGGCGGCGACGACGTTCTCGTGGTGCGCACCGGCGAACCCGTGCCGCCGCTGCCCTTCGGGCACAACGCGATGATCAGGGACACCGCGGCGACGGTGTCGCAGCGACTGTTGTCGGACCCCGCGACCGTCGCGGCGATGTTCGGCGCCGGCTGCACGGCCGGTGAGGTCTGCGAGCTGACCGAGCTGCTGTTCCACCTGTCCGGCGGCACGGGAGCCGAGCCGATTCCGTTGGCGGCGATGCGGCGCCGGCTGGAACGGGCGCCGCTGTTCACCCCGGACGGCAGCCGGCCCGCGCACACCCGGCCGGTGACGGTGTACCGGGTCGCCGGATAAACGTCTACTGCGTAAACGCTGGCAAATTGCTGGGGCATATGGGTCGGCGCGGTGCGAGGCGCGCACGTTACGTTCCTGTGAACACGCCACCGACCTGGGAAAATGGCTTCACTATGAGTCGCGACCTGCTGATTTACGGGATACGCTCCCGGCACCCTGCTGGGAGGAGATCGACTTATGGCAGACGCAGAGACCGAACCGGTGGCAAACGCTCACACCGCATCGGCACCGACGGGCTGGTTCACCACCGACACCGGCAAGGTGCTGATAATCGGGGGCGGTGCTGTCCTCATCTTGTTGATCCTGTTGGGGATCGGATCGCTCGCCGGATTCAAGATCCCCCCGCCAGCGCCTGAGCCCCCGGCCACCCCCACCAGCTCGACCACGTCGGCTCCCGCCGCCACATCGTCGGCCTCGACGACCACCACACCGGCCCCGGCACCTGCGCCTGCACCGGCCCCCACGCCGACGACGACCGCGCCCACGACCCCCGCGCCCGCGCCACCGACCCGTCCCTCGACGGCGACGACCCAGGCCCCGACGACCTACACGCCGCCCGCCCGCCAGTACACGCCGCCGGCCAGCGCACCGGCCCCGGCGCCTCCGCCCGCCCCGTCACCGTCGGCGACCGCGACCGCGACGGCGAGCTCGGAAGCCCCCGCCCCGGCCAATCCGCCGCAGTTCAACGTCATTCGCACGACCAACGGCGTGGCGCGGCCGATTCCGGGTAGCAGCTAGGCGCGCGGGGAGACCCGAGCGCACAAACAAAACTGCACGGCCGTTAATGTTGGTGAAGTGTCACAGCAACTTCCCAGCGTCACGGTGTCCCCGTCGTGGCAGAAGCGGTTCGACTTCTTCAACGCCTACGGTCTGCCGAACTCGACGCCGGAGTCCAAGGCCGCCTACAAGGCCCTGACGTTCCTGGAGCGGGTGAAGCTAACCTCGAACATCCTGGCTTTCCTGTTCGGCCCCATCTACTTCTTCGTCAAGGGCATGTGGCGCAAGGGGCTGACGCTGCTCGGGATCTTCGTCGCGGTGGAGGTGGTGCTCGTCGTCCTCAACGTGTCGGATTCCCTCGCCCGTGCCATCGGATTCGGTCTTGCCGCCATCGGTATGTCGACCGCGAACTACGCGTACTACCTGCACGTGGTGCGGGGGAGCCAGTCGTGGAACCTGTTCGAGGGGCACGGCCGGCAGCGCTAGCTGCCGTCGAGCGCCAACCGCTGCAGCTGCCGCGGGCTCAGTGCGGTGCGCCGGACATCGCCGTCGTAGAGGGCAAGGACGCGCGGATCCATCACGCGGCGCCACAACGCCGGAACGAGGCTGAGGACCAGCATCGCGGTGTAGTTGCTCGGCAGCTGCGGCGCATCCTCGGCGTGCCGGATCACCTGGTAGCGATGTGACGGGTCGATGTGGTGGTCGGAGTGCCGCTGCAGATGCAGCAGGAACACGTTCATGATCACGGTGTTGCTGTTCCAGCTGTGCGACGGGCGCAGCCGCTCGTAGCGACCCGACGGCAGTTTCTGTCGGCGCAGTCCGTAGTGCGACAGGTAGTTCATGGCCTCGAGCAGGAAGATGCCGATGAGCGCCTGGCCGAACAGCCACGGCAGCACCACGGGCCGGAACCACAGGGCCAGCCCGGCGAACAGGATGAGGCTCAACAACCATGCGTTGAGCACGTCGTTGCGTAGGCTCCAGCGTGAATGGCCTTGGCGGCCAAGACGTTTGGCCTCGATTCGCCACGCCGAGCGGGTGCTGCCGACGACCGAGCGCACGACGAAGAAGTACACGTTCTCGCCGAAGCGGGCACTGGCCGGGTCCTCCGGCGTCGCGACGCGGACGTGGTGTCCGCGGTTGTGTTCGACGTAGAACTGGCCGTACCAACTCTGGGCGAGCGCCAGCTTGCTCAGCCACCGTTCGGCGCGGTCGCGCCGGTGGCCCAGTTCGTGGGCCGCGTTGTTGGCGATGCCGCCGGACAGGCCGACCGCCACCATCAGCCCCAGCTTGTCGCTGAACGTCAACGTGACCCACCCGCCGCCGGCCCACACCCAGCAGCCGAAAGCCAGAGCGAGGTACTGCGTGGGCAGGAACATGTGGGTGGCGAACCGGTAGAACTTGTCCTGCTGCAGCTCGGCCAGGATGCGGTCGGGCGCACGATCGCCCTTCTCCCGCCCCAGCAGATGATCGGCGGTGGGCCCCGCCACCAGGATCACGAAGAGCGCGGTCCACCAGAAGAAGTGCAGCCGCGTGGTCCACACCAGGAGCCAGGACAGCGTCACCGCGCCGGGGGCGGACGGAACCAGTAGCCACAGGTATCTCTTCGGGTCCCGCCACGTGCCCTCAGCAACCTCTGAACCCACGTCGACGGGCCGCCGGTTCCGGCGGTACGAAGAGATGATCGACGCGGTCATCGGGCATTTATACCGCCGCCGCTGTCGAGTCTCGACTCGGATGGCAAAACTATTTGCCAGTGTGTCCTGAATTTCCTCCATAAAAAGTCTTTGAGCTGCAGCTTTTAGGGGAAAATCAGGTGCCGGTCGATATTGCGGCAATTTGCATCGAATTGGCAGGAAACTCCCAGAATTCGGCGGAATCGCCGCACGTGTGGACGCAATATATTGGTCGCTCGGTCAATAAATATCAGGCGCTACCGGGCAAAGTCATTTTTCGGCAGGCGCACCGCTGTCGCGCCGCCGCCCGGCGGCGCGGTCCGGGCACGGGGCGCGGCGTCAGAAAACGGGCCCCAAATCAAAAGGACCGGCCTGGTCAGGCCGGTCCTCTGGAGCGGGCGACGGGAATCGAACCCGCGTAGCTAGTTTGGAAGAATTTGGTGTGGCTACCGGGTTGGGTCGGAGCGATCCGCGCGGCGGCTGTTGGGGCGACAGAAAATCGTCGCAGAAACTGCCGTCGACCACTGCATTCGACGTCTGTCGGCAACATCGCCAACGCGATTCGGGCGGTAGGACGATTTTTACAGTGCGGGGTACGTCGGGGGTACGGCGGCCGGTCTTCGAGCGCCGCCTGGGTGGCGTGTAATGTGATAGTCGCCACATGGCCCTGTAGCTCAATGGAGGAGCACCCCCGTCGCAGGGAGGAGGATGCGGGTTCGAATCCCGCCAGGCTTGTGAGGAGAGGCACGTCGAGCTGCACGCCCGCGCTCCGTGCCTCTTCTGCTGTCTGCGGCCGACGCCGCGCTATCTGGGCCGGAGCGCGCTACTGCCGATCGGTGTACTGTTGCGAGCGAGCGGGTGTGACAGCCCGTGCGAACGGCTGCAGGGAGTCTTGGACGAAGTCAGTCCTCCCGGTACCTGTAGACCAACGTCGACTGCCACTGGCTGAGCAAGGGTTCGTCGAAAGTCACTGCTGAAACACGCAGTCACTTTCGGACGGACCCTTCGGTCTTTCCGGGGTGACTCCCAACCGAAGGAAAACAAATGCCAACTACAGGCGACTTTCGTTTCTACGTCGCGGAGGGCCACGCCCATCTGCCGGAGCCGGAATCATTTATCCAGCTAGAGGAATCAGACCTCGATGGCGATGCGGACGGCTGGGTCCTCGATCGCGACGGCATCACACTGCATGCGTCCCCGGAGGCTTTGAAGGCTGCGGTGCTCGTTGAAGGGCAAGGCGGTAAGACCCAGCTTGAACGGGTTATGGACAGGGTTCACGTTCGAGTTCTTAGTCCCGTCCTGGCGCTCGGCGCTTTCCGAGCCTGCTCGGACGCTGCCGAGTGATCTAGCCGTACCACGCCTCGGCGTCGGAGCGATCGTCTGCGTCGCCGGGGCGTGGCGCGAGGCCGCGATACCGGCCACCCCGGCTCACCGGGTACGGCTGGCCTGTGTCTGGATTGGCAGGTTCGAGGCCTGGCCCCCAGGAGTACTCGGACTCTCCAGGCGTCTGGTTGGGGGTGGGCATCGGCTACACCGACACGGTTGGCACGTCGTAAGTGCCCGACGCCTTGATCTGCATGACGCAGGCAGCTCCACGGTGTCGAACTCCGACCCCAAAAGTCCTCTGGTAGAACGCATCCTGCAACGGATACGGACCAACGCCCGGAATAAGGCGCAGCCCTTGGTAACTGGTGTCGGGGTGCTGCCGGAAGCCAATGACGTTGCCACCCGGTCCGCCAACTCCGACGGCGACCGCTGCGACGTAACCCGAGGGAATCAGCGGGGTTTCAGCGATCCACGCGCGTCCGTAGCTACCGACGATAGGGACGCCGCCCAGATTCTCTGGTGCTCGCTCGCCGACGAGCGTTTCGGTAGTCAGGTATGGAGGGGCGGCCGCAGAAGGGATGAACGAGTGCTTGGCGACCTTGGAATTGTTGTTGGTCTGTCCTGCACGGAAACTCGAGATCACGTCGGCTTCGTTCGGGTTGCAAAGCACGACGATCTTCGTGCCGGCATCCTGTCCGTAGCCATGCTCGGCTATGTGGTGCGCTTGGACCTCCAAATCGTCCGAGTCATATGCCGAACCACCGGATACCAGGTAGTGCTGATGGGTGCCGTCGAAGTCAGTCCCCATATGCGAGGGCGGGACCATGCCGTCGGCGCTGTACAAGCCGTAGACCGGCGTACCGTTTTCGTTCGCTCCAGTTACATTGCTGAGCAACCGATTCAGGACGGTAGCGGTCAGGTTTCGCATATCGGAGGCCATGGCGGTGTTGGCCAGGTCCTTGATCTGGGCGGCTGTTGCAGCCCGCAGGAACTTCCAAGTCCAGCCGACCCGGAGATCGAAATCATCGAGCGTGTACCCGACCGGCAGTGCGCCGCCCTGTCGAATGCTCTGCGGCACGCCGTATTCCGATGCTGGCTCGAAGTTCGGCAGGTTGGCCGCCTGAGGCACGGCATCACCGGGTGTCGTGGTCTTGAACGTCAGCAGGTTCACCAGCGCCTGCTGCGCAGCGTTGTAAGCCTCGTTGGCCCCGGCGATCTCAGCCCAAATGGTATCGAGGTCGATCCCGTCGCCGGACTTGTTGACCAGCACGCCGCCCTGGTCGCTGTATCCACGTCGTTGCGCCATGCCGCGCTCCATTCGTCTCGGGCTGACCGCGGAGGGTCAGTCGGTGGTCTATCGCGCGAGGAGCCCTAAGTGTACCCGTTTGGGTTGACCGCGTACTTGGTGAAAATCCTTGCAGCTCTGCATAAACCGGCGAAATGTGATTTGAGCGAACCTAGACGATCGCGGCCTACCTTTACCGAATCAAGGCGAAATGCCTTGTCCTGTAACTAGTGAAAGGAACCTACATGTCGAAGCCGCCACCGCCCCCTTTGCCTGAGCCGCCCGCTGGCTTGGAGCTGTCCGCAGTCCCGAATCTGACGATGGCCGACGCTGCGTCGTGGTGTGGGGGCGCGCTCGGCATTCCAGTGAAAACACGCTACCTCCAAGACAATGCCTCAACCGGCGCGCTGCGCGTGAGTCTGATCGGTGGAAAGCGTTTCGTCTCCACGTCCGAGCTTTGGCGATTTGTCTGCACCAGACCGGCCCGAAAGGCCGACGTCCGAGCGGCAAGGAGCAGCGCATGACCGAGTCGAAGCCCGACGGATGGGGCAAGCCGCGCAAGCGCTCGAAGAAGGAGGCACGCGCCGAGCATGAGGCCGCGCGAAAGGGCATGGAGTGGTTCGAGCGTGCACTCCACGGCGGCAAGCTGCGCAAAGACGCTATGGACGGTATCGACTATGTATCAACGTCATTGCAGGAGTTGAGAATCGAACTGGCGTTGCGGTTGGACGATGACTTCGGCCTCGACCAGAAGAAGTTCGACGCGTTTCATACTCGGTCGGATGCTGGCGCTGACCAGATCGTCGCAGCGTTGCAGGACGCGGGGCGATGGTCCGGCTACTACACCGGTACCGGACAGCGTTGGCCTGGTCTGACGGGATTCAGTTCTACTGTGCGGGAGAAGGTCTCGGCGGCGATGGCTGAATATCGGGCGCTGGGCGACGCGGTGGACTACGTCGAAGTGCACCGTCGGTCGTGCGGGAACGGTTCTTACCGACTGCCTTTCGACCCTGATGATCCCGGTCACTACCGGGGCGTCTTCGGTCTAGTGGCGGGCTCGCCGGGCACGATCCACGTGCTGGGCAGTGGCGGGAATGTGCAGCGTTGGCTTGAGTCGCAGACGCACGTGCGCTATCGGAATCGGCAGTGCCGCTGGGGGATGCCGCAGTGTTTGGCGTATACCGCCGGTCAGCTGATGGTGTTCGCGCGCGGTCAGTTTCTGGTAGCCGTGCCGACGTGCTACGCCTGCGCCCAACGCGTCACCCGTGGGTTCACTGCGGTTCGGACACCCTGATGCTGAATGTGTGTCGTTAGAACGGGATTACCCTGCAACGCAAGTTATTCCAAGAGCGCGACATAGCTGGCAGAACTACAACGATGTCACATGGCAATTCCATGCGGTCCTCAACGAATTCATCCGGTGTGTCCCGTGTCGACACGCTGTTCCACGCCACAAAACAATGGGCTAACAACATGATTCGGCGAGATTTCATGCCCAGGGTTTACCTTACGAGGTAGTTGCTGGCACTAGGAGAAGTTGCCACGGAATTAGCGAGAGGTTAAGTAATGCAGCGGAATTCGAATGGTCCGACCATTCGTTCATACAGGGACGACAATCTCGGGGACGTGCTCGTGTTGGACAAGGCCGACCTCCCCACGCTCAACTATGAACGGGCAGTCGCGTGGCTTCAGGGGCTGGACGTATCGCTGAGCCAGCGGATTCTCAAGAACGCGCGCAAGCGGGGAGAGCTCGTCGGCAGCTACATCGGTAACGAGGTGATCTTCTCCAAGCAGGAGCTGCTCGATTGGCTCCAGAGCCGCAGGGGCACAACAAGTTCCCGAGCCAAGACCGAGAACTGGGGTCCTCGCCGATGAGGGCCGAGATGGAAAGTGCCGGAAGGCACACTTCGCGGGAAGCCTTCCGGCACTTTCCGTCCACTCCCCAGGAACATTAAGGAGCAGCGATCTGTGACAGGGTCAACCCTACCGCCGGATGCGCCGTCTGGCCCGCGCACGACGAAACGCGTCAGTCGACTAAAGCCCAAGCCCTCCAAGAGTCTTGACGCCGCCAAGGGAGATCGGAATCCGTACGGGTGTGCAGCGGGTGATTACCTCGCGGCAGGTTGGTTTGCGTTCCCGTTGTTGCCCAACGAGAAGCACCCTCCGCCTGCGGGCATTACCGGACGCAAGAACCCCTACCCGACCACTCCGCAAGCCGCCGAGCGTGTGGAGGCGTGGCGCACCGCGCAGCCCGAGGGCAACGTCGGCCTGTGGCTCGGGCCAGTGTCTGTCGGCGGCGTCAGATATGACGTGCTCGGTATCGACGTTGACGACTATGCCGACGGCGGCAAGATCAAAACCGGAGCGGTGCAACTGGAGAAGCTGGAAGCCGAGCACGGCCCGCTGCCGGCCACTTGGGTCAGTACTTCACGCGGAGCAGCCAATCCGAGTGGAATCCGCTTCTTCCGTGTTCCTACCGGGCTCGCTTGGGCCGGCAAAGCCGACAAGGACATCGACATCATCCAGACCGGGCACCGTTACGCCGTGGTGTGGCCTAGTAGATGTGACGGCCGCAGGTATTCCTGGTACGCACCAGACGGGCAGCGGTGCACCGAAATTCCCGACCCGGCCGGGTTACCTGAGCTGCCGGAGGCGTGGGTGGACTACCTGACGGAAGGTCGGCGTAAGGCTTCTGAGGCCGGTGGTCTGGACATGGACCTCAGTATCAAGGAGCTGTACCTGTGGGCTGAGACGACGCTGCCCGACTTCGCCGGAGAACCCTGCGACACGATGCAGGGCAGGGGAATCGATCACCACATCCGGCAGATCGAGGAAGACGCTTCCTCGCACGACAAGATCACCAATGCGCATTGGGCCTTGGTGTGCTTGGCGGCTGAGGGGCATTGCGGTCTGAACACCGCCATCGCTGCCGTCGAGGCCGTCTGGATCAACGACACCGTCAAGGCGCGTGGGAAGCGCGGCGTCGGCGAGAGCAAGCGTGAAATCTTCCGTAGCTGGACCAATGCGATTCGGAAGCTCAAGGGGCAGATCGACTCCGGCCGTAGAACGTTGATCGACGAGTGTGGTTGCTGTGTGCTGACCGAGCAACAAGCGCGCCACTTTGCAGAGACGATGGAGCGACAACGCGTGTCCAATTCGTCAGCACTCCAGGATGATCCCGACCTACCGCCGAGCTGGGCGGCGATCGATCTGCGCGCTGCAATGCGGGACGCGGTGAATGTCGTCGCTACAGTGCTGCACAGGTCCGACGGGGCTGCGCTGTTCTACCCCGGCAAGGTGCATTCGGTGCACGGCGAGTCCGAGAGCGGCAAGTCATGGCTGGCGCTATGTGCCGCTGCGGAGTGCATGGGCCGTGGTCAGCCCGTCCTGTATGTGGACTTTGAGGATTCGGCCGCATCAGTGGCCAAACGCCTTCTGCTGTTGGGGGTCGAGATGGACTCGTTGTGCAACCCGGAGATGTTCCGGTACATCAATCCAGAGATCAATCCCGCGAAAGGCACAACTGCCGACAAACAGGCGTTCGTCGACACGGTCAACGGCACGTACTCACTCGCCGTTATCGACGGTGTCACGGAGTCGATGACTCTGTACGGGCTGAGCGGCAAGGACTCCGACGATGTCGCCACATGGCATCAGCAACTGCCGAAGGTGCTTGCACGCCATACCGGCGCAGCCGTCGTCTGCATCGACCACGTGACCAAGGACCCCACCACCCGTAGCCGCTGGGCGCAAGGCTCCCAGCACAAAATGGCGGCGTTGGACGGTGCGGCGTACGTGGTCGAGGCGGAAAGCCCGCTCGCCGTGGGACAGGCCGGACGCGTGTCTGTCCGTGTGGCTAAGGACCGCCCAGGGCGCGTGCGTGGGTTGGCGGGTAAGTGGCGGAAATCGGACCGCACGCAGCACGTCGCCGACTTGCACCTCGACAGCACTGACACCGCCAAATGTGAATGGCGGCTGATGGTCCCGGAAGACGCCGGTAGCTCGACAGACGTCGATGAGGTCGCGCCCGGTAAAGGCAGGCCGCGCAGGATTCTCTGCTGGCACATGGAGCAGATCAGCCGTCATCTTGAATCCCTCATGCAGAAGGAAGAGCAGGCCTCCGACGCAGCCTCAGTCGCCAAGGTCCGCGCCCAGCGCACCCGGAACAAGATCGCGGAGGTGATGGAAGGTGAGTCGGAACGTCGCGGTAGGGGCAAGCAACGCGACTACTGGCGTGAGGCTTTGCAGGTGCTCGTGGATGAGAACTTCTTGGAGATTACCGAGGGACAGCGCCGCAGCCATATTCACAACGTCGTGATGCCGTATCGCGCGAGCGAAGACCCGCTCTCGGACAAGTACTCCGGAGTGTCGAAGGAGACGGTGAATAGGTTCCGCGTGCCGAGGTTGGGCATCGACGATCCGGACGAATCCGACGACGAAATGGGGTCCGAATCGTGACTGGGCGAACTGGGCGAACGTCTGGGCGGAATGGGCTGTTCGCCCAGTGCCATGACTGAGCGGGAACGACTGGGCGGACGGGTCCCTCCCCGTAGGGGGACCCGCCCAGTCGCCCGGTCAGGCCGCGCGGTCGCTTGGTGGGCGACTGGGCGAGAAGTTTGTTTGCAAAGAAAGGAAGTTGACGCATGAGTGGACCGACTGAGGCTGACGGGCAGGAAGGCGCAAAGTCTCCAACGACGCCGGAGTCGGCTGCGGCGTGGGACGCGATGCTCGCGAAGAACGACGCGGCACGGTGCATTGCACACAAGAAGAACGGTGACCAATGCAGGCGGCTAGCCATCAAAGGCGCCACGGTCTGTTTGCACCATGGTGGTGCAGCTCGGCATGTTCGGGCAGCGGCCCGCGCGCGACTGGAAAATGCCGCTGATCGTCTCGCCAAACAGCTCCTGGGCATCGCCGAGAGCGCGGACAGCGAGGCCGTCAGGCTGGCGGCGATTCGGGACGCGCTGGATCGCGCTGGGCTGAAAGCTCCGACCCAGGTTGACGTTGAGGTCGGGGTGATGAAGCCGTACGAGCGTCTGCTGGCGGGGATCGAGATGGGCACGGAGATCACGCGGGAAGAGAGCCGCGCCCGGCGCGGAATCTCCGAGCCCACAACGCATGTGAGCCTCCCGAGCGCGTATTCGGGTCAGGAGGTGCTTGACGTTGAGCCGGTGGCGGCGTCACAAGGCCCCGCGAACCGGCCGCATTGGGCCGTAGACGATGCGGCATGGCCAGACGACGCAACCGGGCCGGACTTCGGCCGGCAATCGCCTAGCGGGCAGCAGAGCCACCAGCCCGGTACTGAGCTGATGACGATGGAGGAAGCCAATGCCGCCTTGGCGGACGACATGCGCCGCGCGTACGGGCGTCGCCAGCGTGGATGACGAAAGCTCCACTCGGACAGGGTGATTCGACTTTCGCTGGCGTACCGTTCGGGGCGTGAGGCGGGTACGGACGTTCCCGCCCCGAAATGAGATGGGAGACAGTTCATGTCGGAGCAAGTGATGCTTGGATACACGCGAGTGTCCACGGAGGAACAAGCTGTCAGGCGCAACGGGCTGGATGCACAACGTGCGGTGATTGCCGCCGAGGCCGAGCGCCGAGGCTGGGATGTCGAGTACTTCACCGACGAAGGTGTAAGCGGCAAGGTCGTCGGCCCGCAGCTCGTGGAAGCGTTGCAGCGGTTGGCCTCTGGCCAGGCTGACGGCTTGGTGGTTGCGAAGCTCGACCGGCTGTCTCGATCAATCATCAACGCCGCGAACATTATTGAATCGGCCCAGCAACAGGGCTGGTCTCTGGTGATGCTCGACACGGGTCTGGACCTCACTACCGCAGCGGGTCGAATGGTGGCACACAACCTGATGGCGTTCGCGCAGTATGAGCGCGAGCTGATCGGCGAGCGCACCAAGGCAGCCCTGGCGGCGAAGAAGCAACGCGGTGAACGGCTGGGTGGTCCGCGCCTGGTGAAGCCGGGCGTCGTCCGGCGCATCGTCATGGACCGCAACGCGGGTCTGTCATTTGGTCAGATCGCCAAAGCTCTTGAGGCCGAGGGCATTCTTAGCCCTGCTGGTCTGACGACCTGGCAGACGTCCACGGTTCGCCGGGTCTTCAACTCGGCCAATTCCTCTGCACCCGTGGCGGTGTCAGCATGAAGCGCGTCGAGTGGGCCCTATTGACGTGGCCCCAGGCGTTCGCTCTCGTGTTTGGTGGGGTGCCTGCACTGATGTTCCTGCTTGGCGCCTTGGCTGTCCACCCGGCCATCATGTTCCCGGCGTACGGACTTGCGGCGGGCGTCCACGTGTGGCGAGTGCAGACCCAGCGCCGTGACGGTCTGCGGGCGATTGCCGCTCGCGCCGACGTGCAGCACGCAGCGCTCCGCGTCTCCGAACCGGACCGCTTCCCGACGCTCCAGCATGAGCGGCGGTGGCACGCATGAGCGCCCTCACCTTGTACGGGCTCGCCCTGGCGTTGTGCTTGGGCGACGTGATGCGCCTGCATGGCATCGTGGCTCGTCGTCACGAGCGGAAGGTCCGCTGATGGCTCGCATCCAGAAGCGGACGCGCAAGGACGGTTCCACTGCGTACGTGGCTAAGTGGCGCACAATCACTGGCCAGGATCGCTCCAAGACCTTCGCCAACAAGAGGGCTGCCGAGGCCCACCTGACCAAGGTCAACGCGGGCAAGCTGCGCGGGATGGAGTACGACCCTGCATCGGGCGGGATTTTGTTCCGCGAGGCTGCACAGGTCTGGCTGGCTGCCCGTACGGATCTGAAGCCCAGCACCCACGCCGCACACGCGGAGCGGCTGGCCCCGACGACTGACGAAACGCGGGCGCGCCACGCGCGGTTAGTGCACAACGGGCAACCGCTGCGCATTGACCCGACGTTCGGCGACTACCCACTGAACTGCATCACCCGCGATGATGTGCAGGCATGGGTTAATCGGTTGGTAGCGAGCGGGCGCAAGCCCTCAAGCGTGCGGAACCTGTTCTTCGTGGTGCGGCAGGTACTCGAACAGGCAGTGGTGGACGGGCGGCTACCGGTCAATCCGGCCGAGCACGTGAAGCTCCCCACCGAGCACACTGACTGGACGGCTGCCGTCGGCGGCGCAAAAGCCATCCCCGCGAGCGACTTTGGGTACAGCGACGATGTGCTGCCCGGCGATGGCCTACCTGACTACGAGGCGCTGCGCGTAGACGACCCGGCCCAATTCCTCAGCGCCGCTCAGGTTTCCGCCCTCGTGTCAGCGACGCCCTGGCCCTACAACGTGTTCGAGCATGTTGCCGCATGGACGGGGTTACGGCCGGGGGAGGAGACCGGGCTGTGCGTCGGAGATGTGCGGCTCGCTGCACCAGGTGCGCCACCGCACCGCACGGCATCGTGGATCGCGGTCGAGCGCACGTTGGCCGTCGTTGGCGGGGTTCCCACGTACCAGCGCCCCAAGACGAAGGGCTCCCGGCGACGAGTGCCGCTGACCTCAGACACCGTGGAGATGCTGCGGAGCTATCTGGCGGTGCATCCACGCGCCCATGAACCGTCAGCGCCGCTGTTCCCTGCGTTCAAGGCCGTGCCGCTGCGACTTCCGCACATACGGAAGCGAGAGCCCGGCACCGTCGCACCGAGCCGCGTACCCGCTGCTGTCCGTGATGCTGTCGCTGAGTTGCGGGCGTCCCGGCACGAAGAACTACCGCCCGCCGCTCGGCAAGCCGCCGCGTTGGCGGGGCTGTCAGTGGACGAGGCTGCAGCTCGGCTGACGCTGGATTGGACGGCACCGCTTCGCGCCGACGCCTTCCGTAAGCAGGTGTTCGCTCCGGCGGTACTGCGCGCGAACCGGATTGCGCAGGAGGCCGCGGAGGTGTGGCTCCAAGCAGCACAGAACTCGGTGCAGACGGTGTTCGCGTTGGGGGAGATGCCGCCGACCCTGCCGGACGGTGTGACGGTGTATTCGCTCCGCCACACCTACGCGAGCTTGTCCGTCGCAGCCGGCATCGGTCCTCTGGCGCTGAGCCGTCGCATGGGGCACGCCAAGGTCACCACAACCATGAACGTCTACGCGCACCTGTTCGAGGACTCGCACGCGGACGACATGGCCGCGCTTGGTGCCTTGGCGGTGTCAACGCCAACCCCTCAGGGCGGCAACATTATTCGATTGCGAGGCTAGGCTGGCTCTCGCTCGGGCAATTCTTGGCCTGTGCGCACCAGAATGTGCTCGCACAGGCTCCGAAAATCGGCTTCGCTAGCTAGCGCCTTCTTGTGTTGATCGCCGAATATCACGTGATCGGATCGCAGCTCAAAGATCGCCTGCCGCATAGTCTGCGCGTAGGGCACAAGGCTGTGATAGTTCTTCAGATCGCCCAATTCG
Organism: Mycobacterium sp. SMC-17; assembly: GCF_045310915.1. Lineage (NCBI taxonomy): Bacteria > Bacillati > Actinomycetota > Actinomycetes > Mycobacteriales > Mycobacteriaceae > Mycobacterium > Mycobacterium sp. SMC-17. Next base: position 27,287 of record NZ_JBJIAK010000001.1, read on the forward strand.
GCACCTTGCTGCAGCGCCGGATCAGCCAGCGTGGCATCGGTTCCAGTGCCGTCGCGGAACGGCGTCAGCGGCACCAACAGGCCATCATGAAATGCGCTGGGCATCTGCGCGATCCAATTCTTGAATGCGCGCGTGGCCTCGCCTCGGTAGATGTTGAACTGCTGACGGACGTAGCCGAGGGTCTTCGGCAATCCCAAGGGGATGTCGAATGAAAGGCCCTGCGGACAATTGGTCAGCGCGGTCGCCCACTGACGCACCCAAGTCTCCAGACTGCCACCAACGCTGGGGAGCGCTCGGAGCGAAAACAGGTCAGCAGCAAGAGGCACGATCAAGTAGTCGCTGGCAAGCAACACCGCACGGTTCAAGGCGCCCACGTTGGGCCCGAGGTCCACAAATGCGTAGTCGGCGTCAACCGACGCGCCCATCTGCTGGATGAGTCGATACGGCGCGCTGGTTACGCGGAAGCCGCGCTCGTTGCCGGCGAGTGACTCCGTCCAGGCGTTGGGCATGATGCCCTCGAATTCGGTTAGGCCAAGGTCGCCTGCCGCCAGCCAGACGCCGTTTTCGCGGACTACGTGTGGATCAGGGACATCGACATCACCGGCACCGCCGACCAACGGTTGGAATGCGTCCGCGACGGTCTGGCGAGGTTGGGAGTACAAATGCTCTAACACCTCGTCGGTCAAGCTGATGGCCGTGAGGTTCGCCTGCGCGTCATAGTCGACCATCAACACCCGCTTCCCAAGGCGGTGCATCTCGATGGCGGTGTTGAACAGCATGGTTGTCTTGCCCACGCCGCCCTTGTGGTTGAAGAACGCGATGGTGTCCAAGTTGCCCCCGTCTGCTAACAGGCCGCTCCGATGCGGCCTGATTTCCATCCAAAATACGGGAACGTGTGTTCGATGCAACCAGACACGCCGCGCGCGGGGGAATCGATTGACGCCAGCGTAACTGTTGTCACAGGAGTCTCACAGGTAACACGAAACCGACACGCCGCCAACGCGATAACGCGGCGAGAGTTGTCGGTCCCCGGTTGTATTGTCCAGCCAGATGCGTCCAGTTCGAGGTGAGAGGCCAAACGGCACATGGCGAGCGAGCAGATTAGATTCGAGGCCGACAACGAGGCCGATGCGGTGGAAGTCGAGCGGAACCCGGACACGCTTCCGACGTCTGTTGACTCTTCGGGAACGTGCGGTCGCTGCGGCCGAATCGCGCAGTTCACCCACGTGCACACGGTGGTCCTGAAGCGGCGGACCGCCTTTGCTGTCGGAGCAGTTGAGCGGGCGGTCGTCCTGCAGTGTCAGGGCTGCCTAGACAGCATTGTGGTCATTGAGCTGTTTGCGGACCGAGCGGCGAAGGGTCTTTATTGGTGGCCGATGCCGGGCTTCGAGGCGCAAGCTGAAGCTGGCGTGCCGAAGGACGTTGCCGATGCATACAACGAAGGCTCGCGCTGCATTGCGGTTGACGCGCCGAATGCGGCTGTCGCTATGTTCCGAACGGCCATCGCGCAGATTGTGTCCGATAAGGGCAGCGCGACTGCCAAAGCCGAGAAGGACTTGTACCGCCGAATCGAGAAGATGGCCGAGGAAGGTGCGCTCTTTCAAAGTTTTGGAGGCTGGGCGCACCATATCCGGAAGGTCGGCAATGCGGGCGCGCATGGTGAGGCGTTCGAACCGGTCGCGACTGACGATGCCACTGAGTTGCAGCGCTTTGTTGGTCAGCTGATCGATTTCCTGTACGTGCAACCCGCGCGGCTTGCTGCTGCGATGGGGCCGGTGAAGCGGACTAGCAGCTAGCCCGACCGGGGTACAGGCGGGGTACAAAGTCCCAGCTCCGCGCCCTGGCGGAGGCGCCGTAACGCCTCTACCAGGGCCGCTGTTGGAGCGGGCGACGGGAATCGAACCCGCGTAGCTAGTTTGGAAGACTAGGGCTCTACCATTGAGCTACGCCCGCGTGCACTGCTGCGATCACAGTACCGGCAGACAGTACCGGGACAGCGGCCGCCAATCCAATTGATGGTGTCGCGTGTCTAGGACGTAGTATCTCGACCGCGGTAATGCGACCGCGACGAGGCACGGGGTGTAGCGCAGCTTGGTAGCGCATCCGCTTTGGGAGCGGAAGGCCGCAGGTTCAAATCCTGTCACCCCGACCACCGACTGATGGCAAGTATCAAAAAACAAGGAGTAACGCTGTGAAGAGCACCGTGGAGCAGTTGAGCCCGACTCGGGTTCGCATCAACGTGGAGGTGCCCTTCACCGAGCTTCAACCCGAGTTCGACCAGGCCTACAAGGAGCTGGCCAAGCAGGTCCGCCTGCCCGGCTTCCGTCCCGGCAAGGCCCCGGCCAAGCTGCTCGAGGCCCGCGTCGGCCGCGGCGCCGTGCTGGAGCAGGTCGTCAACAGCGCCATCCCGGCCCGCTACGGCGAGGCCGTCACCGCCCAGGACGTCAAGCCGCTGGGCCAGCCCGAGATCGACATCACCAAGCTCGAGGACAACGACGAGCTCGTCTTCACCGCCGAGGTCGACGTCCGCCCGGAGATCACCCTCCCGGACCTGAAGGCCCTCACGATCACCGTCGACCCGATCGTCATCAACGACGACGAGGTCGACGCCGAACTGCAGAACCTGCGCGCCCGCTTCGGCACCCTGACCGGGGTCGACCGCGCGGCCGCCGACGGCGACTTCGTCTCGCTCGACCTGTCGGCCACCGTCGACGGTGAGGACGTGCCGGAGGCCAAGACCGAGGGCCTGTCGCACCAGATCGGCTCCGGTCAGCTGATCGAGGGTCTCGACGAGGCCATCATCGGCCTGAAGGCCGGCGAGTCCAAGGAATTCCCGACCACGCTGGCCGCCGGCGAGCACGCCGGTAAGGAAGCCCAGGTCACCGTCACCGTCAAGTCGGTCAAGGAGCGCGAGCTGCCGGAGCCCGACGACGACTTCGCCCAGCTGGCCAGCGAGTTCGACACCATCGAAGAGCTCAAGGAGAGCCTGGTCGCCCAGGTGCGCCGGGTGAAGCAGATCGGCCAGGCCGAGCAGATCCGCGACAAGGCCGTCGAGACCCTGCTGGAGCAGATCGAGGTGCCGCTGCCCGAGGCCATCGTCCAGGCGACCGTCGACGAGACCGTCCACAACGCGATCCACGGACTCGACCACGACGAGGCCAAGTTCGAGGAGCAGCTCAAGGAGCAGGGCAGCAGCCGCGAAGAGTTCGACGCGGACACCCGCACCAACGCCGAGAAGGCCGTCAAGACCCAGCTGCTGATGGACGCCATCGCCGACGAGCTGGACGTCAAGGTCGGCCAGGGCGACCTGATGGAGCGCATCGCCCTGATGGCCCGCCAGTACGGCATCGAGCCGCAGCAGCTGATCCAGATCCTGCAGCAGAACAACCAGCTGCCGTCCATGTTCGCCGACATCCGTCGCGGCATGACGATTGCCGCTGTGGTCTCCGGTGCGACCGTCACCGACACCGACGGCAACACCGTCGACACCGCGGAGTTCTTCGGCCCGGCCGGCGACGCCGCCGAGGCCGAGGTCGCCGAGGCTGCCGACGAGGCCGAGGCTCTCGCCGCCGACGAGCCCGAGGCCGTCGAGGACGAGAAGCCCGCCAAGGCCAAGAAGGCGAAGGCCGAGGCCAAGGACGAGAAGCCGGCCAAAGAGAAGAAGGCCAAGAAGGCGAAGGACGAGGACTGAGTCCTCGAACTCTGATCGTGGTACGGGTGCCGCAGGTGTCTTCACTGATGCCTGCGGCACCGTCCGCTCTCCGGCGACTGTGACGCTGTGAGCGAACTAGACCGCGTCGGGGACTCGCGGCCGTCGGCCGTTGGTTAATGTCGTGTGGACGAACTCGAGAAAGCAGGTATCCAGTCGTGACTGACATGCGTTCAAGCGCACCGGGGCTCAACCTCACGGACTCGGTCTATGAGCGTTTGCTTGCCGAGCGCATCATCTTCCTGGGGTCGCAGGTCGACGACGACATCGCCAACCGGCTGTGCGCGCAGATTCTGCTGCTGACGGCCGAGGATCCGTCCAAAGACATCCACATGTACATCAACTCGCCGGGTGGCTCGATCAGCGCCGGCATGGCGATCTTCGACACCATGGAGTTGTCGGAGTGCGACATCGCCACCTACGCGATGGGCATGGCCGCGTCGATGGGTGAGTTCCTGCTGGCCGCCGGCACCAAGGGCAAGCGCCACGCGCTGCCGCACGCCCGCGTCCTGATGCACCAGCCGCTCGGTGGCGTCACCGGTAGCGCGGCGGACATCGCGATCCAGGCCGAACAGTTCCACGTCATCAAGAAGGAGATGTTCCGGCTCAACGCCCAGTTCACGGGCAAGAGCGTCGAGCAGATCGAGGCCGACTCCGACCGTGACCGCTGGTTCACGGCGCAGGAGGCGCTGGAATACGGCTTCGTCGACCACATCATCACCCGTGCAAACCTCAACGGCGGCAAGGGAGCCTCGAAGTGATCTCCAAGCATCTGAACCCTGAGCTGGCTCCGCAGGCGCGTTACATCCTGCCGCAGTTCAGCGAGCGCACCCACCTCGGTGAGCGCATCGTCGACCCCTACGCCAAGCTGTTCGACGAGCGCATCATCTTCCTGGGCGCCCAGGTCGACGACGTGTCCGCCAACGACGTGATGGCCCAGCTGCTGGTGCTCGAGTCGCAGGACCCCGATCGCGACATCACGATGTACATCAACTCGCCGGGTGGCTCGTTCACCTCGCTGATGGCGATCTACGACACCATGCAGTACGTCCGCGCCGACATCCAGACGGTCTGCCTCGGTCAGGCCGCCTCGGCCGCTGCGGTGCTGCTGGCCGCCGGTACGCCGGGCAAGCGCATGGCCCTGCCGAACGCTCGGGTGCTGATCCACCAGCCGTCGCTCGGTGGCGTCATCCAGGGGCAGTTCTCCGACCTGGAAATCCAGGCCGCCGAGATCGAGCGCATGCGCACCCTCATGGAGGAGACGCTGGCGCGGCACACCGGCAAGGATGCCGCGACCATCCGCAAGGACACCGACCGCGACAAGATCCTCACCGCGACCGGCGCCAAGGACTACGGGATCATCGACACGGTCCTGGAGTACCGCAAGCTCTCGGCCCAGAAGGCCTGAGTCCCACAACGTACAGCGGCCGCCAGCCTGTTCAGGCTGGCGGCCGCTGACGTTTGTTCAGCCCTTGGCCGCGGCGGTCTTCGCGCCGCCGGACGACGCGCCGCCCTTGGCGGCCTTCTTGTCCTTGGCCTTCTTGTCGGTCGCGTTCTTGCCCTTCGTCGAATCGTGTTGCGCTGCCGACGAATTGTCGGTGCCGGACTTCTCGGGCTTCTCCGGCTTGGTGTCGGGCTTGGTGTCGGGCTTTTCCGGCTTGGTGGCCGGCGCCGGATCGCCACCGGGCTTGGTGGACGAATCGTCGGTCCCGTCCGTCGTCTTGGCCGGCGTCGACGGGGTGCTTGCGGTCGGCGTCGGAGAAGTCCGCTTGGTACGCGACTTGCTGACGGACTTGGTGGGCTTCTTCTCGGTCTGGGTGGACGGCTTCTCGGCGGCGGCGGCGTCGTTCGTGCCGGCGTTACCGGTCGCGGGGGAGTCCGGCTCCGACGACTTGTCCGTCGCGGCGGTCGCGCGCGGCGTGGTCGACGCCACCGACACGGTGGACGGCAGCTCCGGCTTCACCACTTTGAACGGCAGCGCCTTGCCCGTCACCAGGACCGAGATGAAGTTCGCGACGGCGATGGCCGGTGACAGCGCCGCGAACGCCGCGCCGGCGATGGGCGCGAGCGGAGCGAGTGCCGACGGCAGCTGCAGTCCGGATGTCAGCGCAGACGGCACTGCCGCCAACGTCGAGCCGGCGGCACCGGCCGCATCGGTCACCCGCGTCTTGACGGTTTCGATGGCCTGCTGGACCGGGTTGGCCGCGGTCGGGGACGGGGTCGCGGCGGCGGACTCCGGGCTCGCGGTTGCCGCTGCGGGGGCGGCGGCAGCCGGGACCAGCGCCGTCACCACCTGAGTCAGGTTCGCGACCAAGTCGTATGCGAACGTTCCCACCACCTGGAACGGGAGGGTGAACGCATACGACACCAACGCGATCGGTAACCACGGGAGGTAGAAGGGATCGGTGGCCGCGCGATTCAGCATCACCAGCGGTATGGAGATCACGGATACCGCGGTGCTCTTGGCCGCCTCGACCACGGCCACCCCGAGGGCTTTGATCACGTCGACGACGAGACCGCCGGCAGTGGCCAGAGGGTCGGTGGCGGCCAGGGGCACCGGCCCCGCGAACGTGTCCGTCGCCGCGGCGGCCGTGATCTGCTCGCGCAACTCCTCCTCGCGGGTTGTCATCTCCTGGACGAACGCCGCGAACTGGACCGCGCGACTATCCAGGCGCGGGGCGCTGATGGGCGCGGCGTGCGACTGGATGGCGAGCTGCCCGTTCGGTGTCAGGACGCAGGCGGCCGCGACGACGCCCGCCAGCGGCAGGCATTGGAGCCGTCGGCGCGCGGTGGCGGTCGTGGCGGGGCGGGGTGATTCATCGCGCGGTGGCCTTCCCGTATTCGATTGCGTGCGTTGATCGCCGGGGAGTGGTCCTCCCCGGCAAGAAGACTAATTGACGCAGCTGGAACATTATGTCGAATGTCGAAGGCCGCCGCTCGGCGCGCGCCAAGAATTCACCAAGACGACCACCGCACCCTGTGACACGACCACGAATTCCGGCCATTCGAACAGGACCTGCCATGAGTCGACACCCACACCGCACCGCCGCCGCTCTGGCCTCGGCCGCCCTGGCCGTGTCCCTGACGGTCGGATTGCCAGTGGCCCAGGCGAATCCGACTCCCGATGCCGCGATGCAGGTGCCGTGGAACCAGGTCGGTGACGGCTGGACCCTGGCCACCTGGAATCCGGTCGCCGCACGCCGTCCGGGTGAGCGGCCCGCGCCCGACGAGGCGCCGCCCGAGAAGGCCGCCGACACCCTGTACCTGATCGATCCGGCGGGGCACCGGTACGCCATCACGACGTTCGCGCCCAACGACAAGGGGTGGAAGCCGCATCTGCTGGACTGGTCGGGTGACGGCGGTCGGGCGCTGTTCTCGATGGGTGACGACACCGTCATCGTGGTCGATCTGCACACCGGCCACCAGACGTCCTTCCCGACGCGCGCCTCCGCCCGTTTCAGCCGCCCGAACGGCCAGGCGATCGTGCTGTCGAGCAGCAGCCAGGACCAGCCGAGCACCTTGCAGCGCGTCGACCTCGCCGGCAACGTGCAACTGACCTACCCGACCGAGAACCTCGCCGGCGCCGGCCGATTCGGCGGCGACTACCTGGAAACCCCCGACGGCACGACGCTCGTGCTGTCGACGGCCAACCGGCGCAACGACGCGGCCCCGCGAACGGACAACAGCTTCGTGCTCATGGGCAATGACGGCACCGTCGGGCGGGTGCTGCCGGTACCGATGCCCGGCGCCGTCTGCCGGACGACGCGGTGGCTGGCACCAACGGATTTCGTCGCCAGTTGCACGGCGCAGAAGTCCGCCGGAAGCCAGCTGTGGAAGGTGCCGATCGACGGCTCGGCGCCGACCGCGCTCACCGCCGTCAACAACGCGAAGAACGAACCGGGATTCGACGGCGACTACGGCGATATCGACGCCTGGCAGTTGCCCAGCGGCACCTTCGTGCAGTCGCTCGGTGCTTGTGGCGTCATCTTCCTCTCCCGCGTGACCGCCGACGGGCATACCGAACGGGTCCGGGTGCCGGGCGCGGGCAACAACATCGACGTCGTCGGGGCGTCCGGCGACTCGTTGATCCTGAAGTCGACGAGCGGCTGCAGCCCGTCGACGGCGCTGATGGCCTACGACCCAGCCGTCAACGCCACCAAGGTGCTGCTCGGCCCCACCGTGAACGACGGCCGCGTCGTCGACGCCATGACATTCGCGGAGGGCTACCGGTCATGAGGCGGTTCGCGTCCGCGCTGGTGGCCGTCGCTGCCGCGGCCACCCTGTCGCCGGCCGCGCACGCCGACGACCAGCTGACCGCCGAGGCCTGCGGCTGGGTGCACCCCGACGAAGCCGCGGTCTTTCTCGAAGGTCCGGCGACGGCCGAACCGATCCGGACCCAACTGCCCGAATTGTCTTGTGTCTACCGGGCTTTCGACGAGCCACTGGGGCGGCGGAGCCTGGAATCCGACGTCCGGTTCGCCGATGCGTTCCCGTGGGACGCCGCGACGACATTCCGCCAGGTGGCCGAGTGGCCCAGGGCCACCGCGGTCGACGGCGTGGGCCTCAAGGCGGTCTGCACGTACGAACCGAATGTCACGCCGCCGTCGACGACGCTCACGGTGCTGTTGACGGGCGAACGGATCTATCGCGTCACGGGCAGTTACGTGTGGCGGTGCGAAACGCTGAAGACGTTCGCGGAACTGGCAATAGCCCGCATCGGCCGATAGCACCCGATACCCTCGGCCCATGCGGCCGACCGGAATCGATTTCGGTGTTCTGGGCACGCTGCGGATGGCCGTCGACGACCGCGTCGTCTCGCTGGGCGCACCCAAGCAGCGCGCGGTGTTCGCGATGCTGCTGCTGAGCCGCGGCCGCCCGGTGTCGGTGGACGCGTTGATCGACGCGGTATGGGAGCAGTCACCGGCCGCGGCCGCCCGCACCGCGCTGCACTCCTACATCTCCAATCTCCGAAAGATCCTGGCGGAGTCCGGAATGCCGCGGGAGACCCTGGCCGCCGCCCCGCCCGGATATCGACTCGACGTGCCGGAGGACGCGACCGACCTGGGGCGCTTCGAGAAGGAGAAGGTCGCCGGGGTACGGGCGGCGGCCGCCGGTCAGTTCCCGTCCGCGGCGGTACACCTGTCGGCGGCTCTGGCGCAGTGGCGGGGTCCGGTCCTCGGCGACCTGTCCGACTTCGCCTTCGTCGATGCCGTCGCGGCCGCGCTGGTCGACGAGCGCATTTCCGTGGAGACCGCCCGTGCGGAAGCCGAAATCGCCTGTGGCCAGGCTGCTCTGGTGATCGGCCCACTGGAGACCCTCGTCGCCGAACACCCGTACCGCGAACCCCTGTGGGCGCAGTTGATCACCGCGTACTACAGCTGCGGACGACAGGCGGACGCGCTCGACGCGTTCCGCCGCGTGAAGTCCATCCTGGCCGAGGACCTCGGTATCGATCCCGGCTCGGCGATAAGTGCCCTGCAGCAACGCATTCTGCGTCAGGAACCACTCGACGTTCAGGGCGCCGCGCAGGCGACGGCGGTGCACACCATCGGCCGGCTCCGCTCGGGCTCCACCCGGTCGACGGCGTCCAGGGCGGGGCTGCGCGACGCGTCCGGGCAGTGGTTTGCCTTGCGCGCGATGGCGACCCGCATCGGTCGCCTGGCCGACAACGACATCGTGCTCGACGCGGCAGACGTCAGCCGGCACCACGCCGTCATCGTCGACGCGGGCACCGGACCGGTGATGGTGGACCTGCGCTCGGCCAACGGCGTGTACGTGCAGGGCACGCGCATCGAGGCCAACACAAACCTGTTCGACGGCGACCGTATCCGCATCGGCGCGCATGAATTCACCCTCGAACTCGGGTAGGGCACGCCAAGAATCTGCCAAGGGCTGCGGCGAACCATGTGGGCATGAGGATTTCGGTTCTTGCCCTGGCCGCGGTGGTGACGTTCCTGAGCGTCGCGCCGGCGGCGTCGGCGCAGCAGGCGTGTGGTGCCCTGGGCGGGACACCCGACGCCACCGGCATGTGCCGGATCCATGAGGTCGGTACCGGATACGAACGGACCGTCGCTTTCCCGGTCGACTATCCGGACCAGCGGGCGGTCGCGGATTTTCTGGCCCAGGACCGCGACGGTTTCGTCGGCTGGGTCGGCGACTTCGGCGGCGGCCGGGTGTACACGGAGACCGTGACGCCGACGGTGTACCGCTCGGCGCGGAGCCAGAGCCTGGTGCTCAAGGTCGTCGACCCGACGGGCCTGGCCCACGAAGGACATCCCGACATCCGGTACCGGACCTTCACGTACGGCGCCGGCGGACCGGTCACCATCGACTCGCTGTTTGGCCCGGGCTCCGATCCGGCGGCGATCCTGACGCCGGTGGTGCAGCGCGCGTTGAAGGCGCGCAACGCGGCGTTGATCGAACCGGACCGCGCCTCGTACCGGAACTTCGCGCTCACCGACGACGCCGTCACCTTCTTTTTCGGCGAGAGCCAGCTTGCGGGCAACGGTGGCCCGCTCACGGTGGCGGTGCCGGTCGACGAGCTGGGCGGTCGGCTCCAGGGATAGGCCGCAGGGGCCGGGTGCTTGCGCTGGCCGCGAAATGCGTCGGCAGCTTCGATGTGCACACGGTAGGGTTGCGGATAGGTGAACAGCCCTGATCAGAGGCCTGCCGAGCCAACGCCACCCGGCGCCGGAAAGACACGCCAGAATCACGGTCAGCGCGCCGAGGGGTGGCAAGCCACCGATCGGGCTATGTTCTCCTGCACACGGATAAATACCACCGGAGCGATTCGACCCTTTCGGTCGCACCGCAACGGAGCGAACGGGTAGCGTCGGGATCACACCCGCAGTAACCCACTATCTGGTGTAACGACTGACGGCGACCGGAGAAAGTAGGGCCTCACCCCATGGCGCGCATCGGAGACGGCGGTGACCTGCTGAAGTGCTCGTTCTGTGGAAAGAGCCAGAAGCAGGTCAAGAAGCTGATTGCTGGACCTGGCGTCTACATCTGCGACGAGTGCATCGACCTCTGCAACGAGATCATCGAGGAGGAGCTGGCCGACGCCGACGACGTCAAGCTCGACGAGCTGCCCAAGCCCCAGGAGATCCGGGACTTCCTCGAGGGCTACGTCATCGGTCAGGACAACGCCAAGAAGACGCTGGCCGTGGCCGTCTACAACCACTACAAGCGCATCCAGGCGCAGGAGAAGTCGCGCGACTCCCGGGGTGAGCCGGTCGAGCTCGCGAAGTCGAACATCCTGATGCTCGGGCCGACCGGTTGCGGCAAGACCTACCTGGCGCAGACCCTCGCCAAGATGCTCAATGTGCCGTTCGCGATCGCCGACGCGACCGCGCTGACCGAGGCCGGCTACGTCGGTGAGGACGTCGAGAACATCCTGCTGAAGCTGATCCAGGCCGCCGATTACGACGTCAAGCGCGCCGAGACCGGCATCATCTACATCGACGAGGTCGACAAGATCGCCCGCAAGAGCGAGAACCCGTCGATCACCCGCGACGTGTCCGGCGAGGGCGTGCAGCAGGCCCTGCTGAAAATCCTCGAGGGGACGCAGGCGTCGGTACCGCCGCAGGGCGGTCGCAAGCACCCGCACCAGGAATTCATCCAGATCGACACCACCAACGTGCTGTTCATCGTGGCGGGTGCGTTCGCGGGCCTCGAGAAGATCGTGTCCGACCGGGTCGGCAAGCGCGGTCTGGGCTTCGGCGCCGAGGTGCACTCCAAGGCCGAGATCGACACCCAGGACCACTTCGCCGAGGTGCTGCCCGAGGACCTGATCAAGTTCGGCCTGATCCCCGAGTTCATCGGCCGTCTCCCGGTCGTGGCGTCGGTGACCAACCTGGACAAGGAATCGCTGGTGTCGATCCTGTCCAAGCCGAAGAACGCCCTGGTCAAGCAGTACGTCCGGCTCTTCGAGATGGACGGGGTGGAGTTGGAATTCACCGACGACGCCCTCGACGCCATCGCCGACCAGGCCATTCACCGCGGCACCGGTGCCCGTGGCCTGCGCGCCATCATGGAAGAGGTCCTGCAGCCCGTGATGTTCGACATCCCGAGCCGCGACGACGTCGCCAAGGTGGTCGTCACCAAGGAGACCGTGCAGGACAACGTGCTGCCGACCATCGTGCCGCGCAAGGCGCCGCGTTCGGAGCGTCGCGACAAGAGCGCATAGTTCTCTCCAATGGAAAAGCCCCCGCTCCGGCGGGGGCTTTTTCGTTTCACCGCTATCGGGCGATGCGGTCCGGCCGGGTGTAGACGTTCATCGACTCGCCGCGGAGGAACGCCACCAGGGTGAGCCCGGCCTGGCTGGCCAGGTCGACCGCCAACGAGGACGGTGCGGACACCGCGGCGAGCACCGGGATGCCGGCCATGACGGCCTTCTGTGTCAGTTCGAATGAGGCCCGGCCGCTGACCAGCAGGACGGTGCCGGTCAGCGGAACGCGGCCCTGCTCGAGCGCCCACCCGATCACCTTGTCGACCGCGTTGTGGCGGCCGATGTCCTCGCGGGCGACGAACATCTCACCGCCGGCGCTGAACAGCGCGGCGGCGTGCAGCCCACCGGTGCTGTTGAACACCTTCTGGGCCTGCCGCAGTTGCTGGGGCAGTGCCGACAGGGTGGCGTTGGTGACCGTGGTCGGGTCGTCGCCGGGGGAGTAGTGGCTGACGGTCCGGACGGCGTCGATCGACGCCTTGCCGCACACGCCGCACGAGGAGGTGGTGTAGAAGTTGCGCGTCACATCGACCGAGGGCGGCGGGACGTGCGGTGCCAACATCACGTCGAGCACGTTGTAGGTGTTGGTGCCGTCTTCGGTCGCGCCGCGGCAGTAGGCGACGCGAGCGATGTCATCGCGGCGTGCGATGACGCCCTCGGTGAGCAGAAACCCTTGGGCCAGTTCGACATCCGAGCCCGGCGTCCGCATGGTGACGGTGAGGGGAGTGCCGTTGACGCGGATTTCCAGGGGTTCTTCGACAGCCAGGGTCTCCGGGCGGGAGACCGCGCCGCCGGCGGTGACGTGTTCGGCTCGGCGCCGTGCGGTTACCCGACCCACGGTTCCAGCCTGATCACCACGGCTTTGGACACCGGCGTATTGGATTTCCGGGCAGTGTGGTCCAACGGGATCAACGGGTTGGTCTCCGGGTAGTAGGCCGCGGCGTTGCCCGCGGGCGTCGAATAGGGCACCACCAGAAAGTCTTTCGCACGGCGCTCCTGGCCGTCGAACTCGGAGACGAGGTCGACACGGCTGCCCTCGGCCAGGCCGAGCGCCGCGATGTCGGCCGGGTTGACGAACACCACGCGCCGGCCGCCCTTGACGCCGCGGTAGCGGTCGTCCAGTCCGTAGATGGTGGTGTTGTACTGGTCGTGGCTGCGCAGGGTCTGCAGCACCAGCCGGCCCTCGGGCACGGGCACCCATTCGAGGGGCTCGATCGAGAAGTTGGCTTTGCCTGTGTGCGTGGGGAATTCGCGGGAATCCCGGGGCGGGTGGGGCAGCTGGAAGCCGTCCGGCCGGCGGACCCGGGTGTTGTAGTCGGCGCAGCCGGGGACCACGTCGGCGATGGCGTCGCGGATGCCGTCGTAGTCGGCGTTGAAGGATTCCCACGGCACCGGGTGCGCCGGCCCGAGCAGGGTCCGGGCCAGCTGGCAGACGATCGCGACCTCGCTGCGCACCTGGTCGCTGGGCGGGTTCAGACCACCGCGCGACAGGTGCACCATCGACATCGAATCCTCTACCGACACCACCTGTTTACCGCCGGCCTGGAAGTCCTTGTCGGTGCGGCCGAGGGTCGGCAGGATCAGTGCGGTGCGGCCGTGGATGACGTGGCTGCGGTTGAGCTTCGTCGAAATCTGTACCGTCAGCGCGCAATTGCGCATCGCCGCGGCGGTGACGTCGGTGTCGGGCGTGGCCGAGACGAAGTTGCCGCCCATGCCGATGAAGACCTTGGCATGCCCGTCACGCATGGCCCGGATTCCGTCGACGGTGTCGTGACCGTGCTTGCGCGGGGAGGTGATGCCGAACCGGGCGTCCAACGCGGCCAGGAACTCTTCGGGCATCTTCTCCCAGATGCCCATGGTCCGGTCGCCCTGCACGTTGGAGTGGCCGCGCACGGGACACACGCCCGCCCCGGGCTTTCCGATCATGCCGCGCATGAGCAGCAGATTGGTGGCCTCACCGATGGTGGCCACGGCGTGCTTCTGCTGGGTCAGGCCCATCGCCCAGCAGATGATGGTGCGCTCCGAGCGGACCAACGCGTCGGCGACCCGCTGCAACTGATCCCGGCTGATGCCGCTGGCCGCGGTGACGGTGTCCAGATCGACTGCACGGGTTCGGGATTCGTAGTCGTCGAAGCCGGCGCAATGCCGGTCGACGAAGTCGCGGTCCACCACGGTTCCGGGCGCCCGATCCTCTGCCTCCAGCAGGAGCCGGCCCAGGCCGGCGAACAGCGCCATGTCGCCGCCGATGCGGATCTGCACGAACTCGTCGGCGATGGGCACCCCGTGGCCGACGACGCCGTGCACCTTCTGCGGGTCCTTGAACCGCATCAGTCCGGCCTCGGGCAGCGGGTTGATCGCAATGATCTTGGCGCCGCGCGCTTTTGCCTTCTCCAGCACCGACAGCATGCGCGGGTGGTTGGTGCCCGGGTTCTGTCCGGCGATGACGATGCAGTCGGCGTGGATGACGTCGTCGACGGTGACCGAGCCCTTGCCGATGCCGATCGATTCGACCAGTGCGGTGCCCGACGACTCGTGGCACATGTTGGAACAGTCGGGCAGGTTGTTGGTGCCGAAACTGCGCGCGAGCAGTTGGTACAGGAAGGCGGCCTCGTTGCTGGTGCGGCCTGAGGTGTAGAACAGCGCTTCGTCGGGGCTGGCGAGGGCGTTCAGCTCGTCGGCGATCAGTCGGTAGGCGTCGGCCCAGTCGATCGGACGGTAATGGCTGTCGCCGGGCGCCAGCACCATCGGATGCGTGAGGCGGCCCTGTTGGGACAGCCAGTATTCGGGCTTCTCGGCAAGTTCGGCGACCGAATGCCGGGCGAAGAATTCCGGGGTGACGCGGCGCCGCGTCGCCTCCTCGGCGACGGCTTTGGCGCCGTTCTCGCAGAACTCGGCCAGCTTGCGTCCGCCGTGTTCCTCCGGCCACGCGCAGCCCGGGCAGTCGAAGCCGTGCCGCTGGTTGATCTTGGTCAGCGTTTCCGCCGTGCGCAGCGGCCCCATCTGCTCGATGGTGCGGCGCATGCTGACCATCACGGCCTTGACGCCGGCGGCCTCGTGCTTCGCCCCCGTGACCGCTACGTCGTGTTCGTCGTAGGTGGCATCGACGTCGTTGTCGCTGGCAGTGGTCATTCTCCCAATCTAATCCTCACAATCGGCCGGATCAGGCCGAGAGACGGCGTTGGTGATCGGCATTTCAGATGCACCGATAGGCGGCACCTATCACTGGTCGGTACAGCGCCGGTGACCCGCAACGCTGAGGTAGCGCGGGCAGCAGGCAGCGGTGCGGGACCTAAGTCTCTAGGCCGGGCATATGGGTCGGGGTAGCTTTCAGGAGAGCGCGAAAAATACCCCCACCCGTATTTTCGTAAGTTGGAATAAGATACCCCCGGGGGTATATTGAATACCCGTGAGGGTATAGCTCAGAGTGGTGCTACCCAATGAGAAGAAAGAAGATCGACGATGATCCTGCAGCAGTACTACCTGGACTGTCTGTCGCACGCGTCCTACCTGATCGGTGACGAAACCACCGGCCGCGCAGTCGTTGTGGACCCGCAGCGCGATGTGGCCGGGTACCTTGCCGATGCCAAGGAGCTTGGGCTGACCATCGAATTGGTCATCGAGACCCACTTTCACGCAGACTTCCTCTCCGGTCACCTCGAGCTCGCCGAGGCCACCGGCGCGAAGATCGTCTACTCGGCTGTCGCCGAGACCGAGTTCGAGTCGGTCGGTGTCGCCGACGGTGAGCGGTACTCGCTGGGCGACGTGACGCTCGAGTTCCGGCACACGCCCGGGCATACCCCGGAGTCGATGAGCGTGGTGGTGTACGAGCACGCCGACGACCAGACGCCCTACGGCGTCATGACCGGGGACACTCTGTTCATCGGTGATGTCGGTCGCCCCGACCTGCTGGCCTCGATCGGTTTCACGCGAGAAGAACTGGCGGACAAGCTGTATGAGTCGCTGCACAACAAACTGATGACGCTGCCCGATGCGACGCGGGTGTATCCGGCGCATGGCGCGGGCTCGGCTTGCGGCAAGAATCTGTCGACCGATCTGTGGTCGACGATCGGCGACCAGAAGGCGACGAACTACGCACTCCGTGCCGCCGATAAGGCGACGTTCATGAACCTCGTCACCGAAGGGCAGCCGCCCGCGCCGGGTTACTTCGTCTACGACGCGATCCTCAACCGCAAGGATCGCGAGCTGCTGGACGAGACCAAGATGCCGTCGGCCCTGACCTATGAGCAGGCTCGCGCGGCGATCGACGCCGGCGCTGTCCTCGTGGACGGCCGTGGCCCCGAAGAATTCGCGCAGGGTCACCTGCGCGGCGCGGTCAACATCGGCCTGCAAGGTCGTTACGCCGAGTTCGCCGGCTCAGTCCTGCCGTCCGACGTCGATATCGTGCTGTTCACCGAGCCCGGCGAGGAGCTCGAGGGTAAGAACCGGCTCGCCCGGATCGGCTTCGACCGGGTGATCGGCTACGTGGCAGAGCCGTACGCGGCGCTGGTCGCGCACCAGAATGACGTGCAGGTGGCATCGAGGTTGACCGCCAAGGCATTTGGCGAAAGGGCCGCCGAGCTGCCGAACCTGCAGATCGTCGATGTCCGCAACCCCGGCGAGGTCGCGGCCGGCACCATCCCGAACGCCGTCGCCATCCCGGTGGGCCAGTTGCCCGCCCGGATCGGCGAGCTCGACCCCGCCAAACCGACCGTGGTCTATTGCGCCGGCGGCTACCGCTCGTCGGTCGCGGCAAGTCTGTTGCGGCGGAACGGATTCGACGACGTCAGCGACATCTTGGGCGGGTATGGCGCCTGGGCACAAGCCGTCGAGAACGCCTGAAGACAGGAGACATCACAGCTATGACCATCACTGCCAAACACCAGATCGTGATCGTTGGCGGCGGCACCGCCGGCATCACGGTCGCGGCCCGGCTGCAGCGTAAGGGCTACACCGGCGTCGCGGTCATCGAACCCTCGGACAAGCATTACTACCAACCGCTGTGGACCCTTGTCGGCGGCGGACAAGCCCGGGCTGCCGCCACCGAACGCGCCGAGTCCTCGGTGATGCCCAAGGGAGTGACGTGGATCCGGAAGGCCGCGAGCGCTTTTGATCCCGATGCCAACACGGTCACCTGTACCGACGGCACCACCTACGAGTACGACGCGCTCGTCGTCTGTCCAGGCATCCAACTCGATTGGGATCGCACCGAGGGACTGGCGGAGACCCTGGGACGTGACGGAGTCTCCTCGAACTATCGCTTCGACCTCGCACCCCGGACCTGGGATTTCATCCGGAACCTGCGTTCGGGCACCGCGGTGTTCACCATGCCTTCCGGAGCCATCAAGTGCGCCGGCGCTCCGCAGAAGATCGCGTATCTGGCCTCCGACTACTGGCGGTCACAGGGCGTGCTCAAGGACATTGACGTCCACCTGGTCATGCCGGGCGCGCGGCCGTTCGGGATTCCCGCGATCGCGGACAGTCTCGACAAGGTGATCGCCGACTACGACATCACCCTGCACACCAACTCCGAGGTGACCCTGGTCGACGCGGCGTCGCACAAGGTCGGCGTCACCAGTGTGGGGGAGGGCGGAACCGACGCCATGCTGCCGTACGACGTCCTGCACGCCGTGCCGCGGCAGTCCGCACCGGACTGGATCAAACGCAGCGCGCTGTCGACGGGTGACGCCATGGGCTACGTCGACATCGACAAGCACACCATGCAGCACGTGCGGTACCCCAACGTCTTCAGCCTCGGTGACGCCGGTTCGTCGCCGAACTCGAAGACCGGCGCCGCGATCCGCAAGCAGGCCCCGGTGGTGGTCGAGAACATCGACTCCTTCTTGACCGGCCGTCCGCTGGGGGCGTCGTACGACGGCTACTCGTCGTGCCCGATCGTCACGTCGTCGGACGCGATGCTGCTCGCCGAATTCGACTACGACTTCAACCTGAAGCCGTCGTTCCCGCTGCTCGATCCGGTCATCCCGCACCGGGCCTACTGGTACCTGAAGAAGTACGGGCTGCCGTTCATGTACTGGAATCTGATGCTGAAAGGCCTTGCCTAGCCGTGAATATCGTTCTCGCCCTTGGCCTGGGCGCCGTCATCGGCGTCCTGCTCGGCCTGCTCGGCGGCGGAGGTTCCATTCTGGCGGTACCGGCGTTGGTCTATGTGCTGGGGCTCGGCATCGAGCAGGCGATTCCGATGTCGCTATTGGTCGTCGGCATCGCCTCGGCGGTGGGCGCGCTGCCGAAGATTCGGGCCGGCCACGTCCAATGGCGGTTGGCCGCAGTCTTCTCGGCGGCCGGTATCCCGGCGACCTTCATCGGCAGCGCCATCGGCCGCCACCTGCCGCAGCCGGTGCTCCTCGTCGGCTTCGCCGCGGTCATGGTGCTCGCCGGAATCCGGATGCTGCAGGACAACGGCGGCACCGGTACCGCCTGCAGAGTCGGTGATTCCGGCATCGACTGGCGCCGCTGTGCCTCCAGATCGATTCCTGCGGGTTTCCTCGTCGGGCTGCTCACCGGACTCTTCGGCGTCGGCGGCGGCTTTCTGATCATTCCGGCGCTCGTGTTGATGCTCGGGGTGGAGATGCCCATCGCGATCGGTACCTCGCTGCTCATCATCGTCGCGAACTCGTTGGCGGGCCTGCTGTCCCACCTCAGCGGCACCAGCATCGATTGGACGGTCACCGCGGCGTTCGTCGGTACCGCGATCGTCGGTTCGCTGGTCGCCGGCCACCTGGGCACCCGGCTCGACACCGGGCGACTGCAGCGCTGGTTCGCCTACCTGGTCTTCGCGATCGCCGCGTATGTGCTCATGGACACCGTCGCCGTGAGCTTCTTGTGACGTGACCAGCGGTGTCCGCAAATCTTCACCGGACCGACATGTCGGCGTCCCGTCGCGTGACGTGCGCGGTTGCCCAGCTTCTGGACAATGGCCGTATGGATACCGATACCGGACGTGGTACGCCGGGTCGCCGCGCCTGGGCCGACCCGCTGGCGTTGGGGTTCCAGGCACACCGGCAGCTGATGTTGCTCCGCCTGCGGTGGCACGGCCGCCGTCTGGACACCCGTCCAGACGGGCAACCGGACTGACGCCTAATCGCTTGTGCCGCCGGATGTTTCCGATGCGGCCGAGTGCTAGCGCGGACCGCTACCGATCGGTAACCGCGTTCTTAGGAATTCCACCTGCCGGAACGTGATGAAAGCCACATTTTGACAGGTGTCAAGCGGCCGCAATCGATTTGACGTGCGCATTTGTGGGGCCGCCACACCGCCTGCAATGGCGCGTCCTGGCGAGTGCACCCTAAGAGAAGTGCAATAATCGGTACTAGCAGTGACATCAAAATTTTGGCGGGCGCCGGGCTGGCGATCGTGAGCACCGTTCTGCGGCGTCTCCGAAACAGTGCGACGGACGGTCGAAACAGAGTGTGAAAGGCAGGCGTCGTGGGTCTCAACGACGACGACAACGGCACCGGCGCCGGGAGTGGCGCAGCCTCGCGGCAGAAGCTCGAGAAGGTCGTCATCCGCTTCGCCGGTGACTCCGGCGACGGTATGCAGCTGACCGGTGACCGGTTCACTTCGGAAGCCGCGCTCTTCGGCAATGACCTTGCGACGCAGCCGAATTACCCCGCCGAGATCCGCGCACCACAGGGCACTCTGCCCGGTGTGTCGTCGTTCCAGATCCAGATCGCGGATTACGACATCCTCACCGCCGGTGACCGTCCCGACGTGCTGGTCGCCATGAACCCGGCCGCACTCAAGGCCAACGTCGCCGACCTGCCGCGCGGCGGCATGATCATCGCCAACTCCGACGAGTTCACCAAGCGCAACCTGGCCAAGGTCGGGTACGAGGAGAACCCGCTCGAGAACGACGAGCTGTCCGAGTTCGTCGTCATCCCGGTGGCGATGACCACGCTGACCCTGGCCGCCGTCGAGGCCATCGGCGCGACCAAGAAGGACGGTCAGCGCGCCAAGAACATGTTCGGGCTCGGCCTGCTGTCCTGGATGTACGGCCGCGAGCTGGAGCACAGCGAGGCCTTCATCCGTGAGAAGTTCGCCCGTAAGCCCGAGATCGCCGAGGCCAACGTGCTGGCGCTCAAGGCCGGCTGGAACTACGGCGAGACCACCGAGGCCTTCGGCACCACCTACGAGGTGGCCCCGGCCAAGCTCAAGTCCGGTGAATACCGCCAGATCTCCGGCAACACGGCCATGGCGTACGGCATCGTCGCCGCCGGTCAGCTGGGTGACATCCAGGTGGTGCTCGGCACCTACCCGATCACCCCGGCCAGCGACATCCTGCACGAGCTGTCCAAGCACAAGAACTTCAATGTCCTGACCTTCCAGGCCGAGGACGAGATCGCCGGTATCGGCGCGGCCATCGGTGCCTCGTACGGCGGCGCGCTCGGCGTGACCAGCACGTCGGGCCCCGGTGTCTCGCTGAAGTCGGAGGCCATCGGCCTCGCGGTGATGACCGAGCTGCCGCTCATCGTCATCGACGTGCAGCGCGGTGGCCCGTCCACCGGTCTGCCGACCAAGACCGAACAGGCCGACCTGCTGCAGGCGCTGTACGGCCGCAACGGCGAATCGCCCGTCGCGGTGCTGGCGCCCGCCTCCCCGTCGGACTGCTTCGACGTCGCGGTCGAGGCCGCGCGGATCGCCATCACCTACCACACGCCGGTGATCATCCTGTCCGACGGCGCCATCGCCAACGGTTCGGAGCCGTGGCGGATCCCGGACATCGCCGGCTACCCGGCCATCGAGCACACGTTCGCCAAGGCGGGCGAGCCGTTCCAGCCGTACGCGCGTGACCCCGAGACGCTGGGCCGCCAGTTCGCCATCCCCGGTACCGCGGGTCTGGAGCACCGCATCGGTGGTCTCGAGGCGGCCAACGGCTCGGGCAACATCTCCTACGAGCCCAAGAACCACGACCTCATGGTCCGGTTGCGCCAGCTCAAGATCGACGGCATCAAGGTGCCCGACCTCGAGGTCGACGACCCGAGCGGCGAAGCCGAGCTGCTGATGCTCGGTTGGGGCAGCTCGTACGGCCCGATTGGCGAAGCCTGCCGCCGCGCCCGGCGCAACGGCGTCAAGGTTGCCCACGCGCAGCTGCGCCACCTCAATCCGTTCCCGGCGAACCTCGAAGAGGTGCTGCGTAGGTACGACAAGGTCGTCGTGCCGGAGATGAACCTCGGCCAGCTGGCGCTCCTGCTGCGCGGCAAGTACCTGGTCGACGTCCAGTCGGTGACCAAGGTCGAGGGCATGGCGTTCCTGGCCGACGAGGTCGAGGGCATCATCAGCGCGGCGCTGGACGGATCGCTGCGCGAGAAGGAAACTGACAAGGCCAAGTTCGCACGGCTGGCAGCCGCCACCGTGGAAACCGGTGTGGGAGCAAACGCATGACGGATCTGATCGGTGCTGATCTGGGCCTGACCGAAGCCCTCAGCAAGACTGCCCTGGTTCCGACCACGGACCAGCCGCAGAAGGGCAAGGACTTCACCAGCGACCAGGAGGTGCGCTGGTGCCCGGGTTGCGGTGACTACGTCATCCTCAACACCATCCGCAACTTCCTGCCGGAGCTGGGCCTGCGCCGCGAGAACATCGCGTTCGTCAGCGGCATCGGCTGCTCGAGCCGGTTCCCGTATTACCTGGAGACCTACGGCTTCCACTCGATCCACGGTCGTGCCCCGACCATCGCCACCGGTCTGGCGCTGGCGCGCCCGGACCTGTCGGTGTGGGTCGTCACCGGTGACGGTGACTCGCTGTCGATCGGTGGTAACCACCTGATCCACGCGCTGCGCCGCAACATCAACATCACGATCCTGCTGTTCAACAACCGGATCTACGGTCTGACCAAGGGTCAGTACTCGCCGACCTCCGAGGTCGGCAAGGTCACCAAGTCGACCCCGATGGGCTCGCTGGATCAGCCGTTCAACCCGGTGTCGCTGGCCCTGGGTGCCGAGGCGACGTTCGTCGGCCGCGCGCTGGACTCCGACCGCAAGGGTCTGACCGAGGTGCTCAAGGCCGCGGCCCAGCACCGCGGTGCCGCCATCGTCGAGATCCTGCAGGACTGCCCGATCTTCAACGACGGTTCGTTCGACGCGCTGCGCAAGGAAGGCGCCGAGGAGCGCCTGATCAACCTGCAGCACGGCCAGCCGATCACCTTCGGCGCGGAGAACGAGTACTGCGTGACCAAGTCCGGCTACGGACTGGAGATCGGCAAGACCGCCGACGTCGATCCGTCGGACATCGTGGTGCACAACGCTCACCTCGACGACCCGGCGTACGCCTTCGCGCTGTCGCGCCTGTCGGAGCAGAACCTCGAGCACACCGTGATGGGCATCTTCCGTCAGGTGAACCGCCCGACCTACGACGACGAAGCGCGGGCTCAGATCGCCTCTGCGCGGGAATCCAAGGCGCACGACACCGCCGCTCTGCAATCCTTGCTGCGTGGCAAGGACACCTGGACCGTCGAAGAGTAACGACACCTTGAACGAAGACGCCCCGCTGGCCGCAGTTGTACTGGCCGGCGGGGCGTCTCGTCGTATGGGGCGCGACAAGGCCACCGTGCGGTTCCGCGGGCCGGCGGGGGAGATCACGTTCGTCGAGCAGACGGTGGCGACGCTGCGGTCCCGCTGCCAGGCGGTGTTCGTCATCGCCGCCCGCGGCCAGGCGCTGCCTGACCTGGACGCGGAAGTGCTGCGCGACGCGACCCCGGGGGTCGGACCGCTGCTGGCCACCGCCCGTGGTTTGCGCGCCGCGGCCGACGCCGGATACCCGCGCGCGTTCGTATGTGCCGTCGACATGCCGTATCTGACGGCCGAGCTGATCGACGAGCTCGCCGAACACGCGGCCCGGGTGGACGCCGACGTGGTGCTGCCCTGGGACGGGCGGGACCACTACCTGGCGGGCATCTACCGGACCGCACTGGCCACTCGGGCCGACGAGCTGGTGGCCCACGGGCGGCGCAGCATGCGGGCCCTGGTCGACACCTCCGACACCCAGCGCGTGGTGATGGACCGGCAGCGGGCGCTGGTCAACGTCAACAGCCCGGACGATTTCGTCTGACCCCTCAGCAAAGGTCCATCGCCCGGCTGTGAATCCCTGAATTCCTCGCTGTTCCACGAATTCGAATAACTGCTATTTCCGCGCTCTGCGCCCAATTCGGAAATTCATCGTCGCAATTCCGAACAATTCGTCAACTGTGACATTCGCGAATTCGTAACCTGTTGCAGTGCAACAGGTTTGGTTGTTCACCAGCGTAGGTGGTCGGTTAACGCTGCTCGAACAGCGCGCATCGGACGCATGAAAAGTGCTGATTGGCGGCGGTGTCGAGCGGCGCTGGCGAGTCCCGCGGGGATTGACGCGTCCGTCGGCAGCGAACTGCGGCGCCGGTGCAACTGGATTTCACCGGGCGACACGCCGGATGTTTAGCGGCGGCACTGCCAAAATGTGCCGCTGACCTGCGACAACTGTGACTCGTGTGAATTGAATTCTGTGTGCCACGCCACAATTTCATGGTGACCTCTATCACGAAATGTTGCCGAACCGTGATTTGTTAGGGGTGCTTTATACATCGCGTGACCTGCTTATGTTCCTCTCAGGTTCGGCTGTGATCTGCTTGTTATCTGGCTGGGACCGGTTCGACATTGCCGCGCGAATTCTTGCTACGGTCCTCGTGCTGCTCCAAGAGAGCAAACAACTGAAAAACCATGAACCTGCGTGTGAGCGGGATCGCGGTGGGACCAGAGCAGATGGCCTGTTGCCCGTGGCGTCCGCCGGCCTCGAGCCCGGACCGATCAAACCGCCCCCGCTGTCGTGTCCGACCGAGACGACACGATTCAGCCCCCTAACGCCTGCCCGGCAGGCAGCAGTTCGCACCGCCTATGCGCGGGCGATGTTTGGCGCGCGCTCGGCGAGAGGAACAACGTGAAGAACATCCGCACAACGCTTGGACTGGTTGCCGTTGCTGGGGCAGTTGCTGTGGCCCCGATGGTCATCGGAACCGGTACCGCGAATGCGGACGGCGGCCACAACTGGGACGCCGTTGCAGCCTGTGAGTCTGGTGGCAACTGGTCCATCAACACCGGCAACGGTTACTACGGCGGGCTGCAGTTCAACCTCGGCACCTGGCGTGCCAACGGTGGTTCGGGCATGCCCCACACCGCCAGCAAGGACGAGCAGATTCGAGTCGCCGAGAACGTCGCCGCCCGTCAGGGCATGGGCGCTTGGCCGGTCTGCGGCCGTCGGGGCTGATTCCCGAAGGCTCAGGGCGCCACAACCGCGCCGACGAGACAAGCAGAGGGCGCCGGACCACAAGGTCCGGCGCCCTTTGTCGTCGTCACCGCCGTTGCCCCGGCGTCCACGGATGATCCGTCACTTGATGAAACTATGGGGACATGGCGACGCATGACATCGCGACCGGCCTCGGCACCCTGCAGGTCCACGTCAGCGGCTCCGGTGCCCCGATTCTCCTGATGCCGAGCCTGCTGACCGATCACACGCTGTACGACGCTCAGGTGGCGCACCTCTCCGCCCGATACACCACGATCGCGGTCGACCCGCCGGGGCAGGGGCGCAGCGAACCGCTGCGCAGCGCCTTCACCTTCGCGGACAGCGCCAGGGCGTACATCGACGTCCTGGACGCGCTGGGGCTGCCGTGGGCGCACCTCGTCGGCAATTCGTGGGGCGCCATGATCGGCGGCACGATGTCGGCGACGTTCCCCGACCGGGTCGGGTGTGCGGTCCTGCTCAACGGCACGGCGTCCGAGGGGCCTCGCTGGGACCGTCTGCAGCTCGCGCTCGCGGCCCGGATGACCCGGCTGGCCGCGCGCCCACTCTTCGTGCGGTCGACGGTCGTGCCGCGCTTCCTCGGGAAGACGACGCGGCGGCGGCGGCCGGATCTGGTCGCCGGGCTGGTGACGATGATCAAGCGCAACGATGCCCGGTCCGCCAGCTTCGCGGTGGAGAGCATCGTGGTCAGGCGTCCCGACCAGCACGCGCTGTTCGGCCACATCGCCGTCCCGACACTGGTGGTGGCCGGTCGCGAGGACGCGAGCTTCCCCGTCGCCGAGGTGCGCCGGATGGCCGAGGCGATTCCGGGCTCGGAGTTGGTGGTCCTGGATCGGATCGGCCACCTGGCCGCCTATGAGGCGCCCGACACCGTCAATGCCCTCATCGACGACTTCCTCGACCGCCACCCCAGGCAATGATCGCGCGAGGCGGCGCCCCGTCATGTGCTAACAACGGAGCATGGCCCTGACACCGTTCGACGACCTGGATACGTACTTCTCACTGCCCCGGGTGTCCGGGCTCGCGGTCTCACCCGACGGCCGTCGCGTCGTCACGATGATCAGCGAGCTGAACGCCAAGGGCACCGAATTCGTCACCGCGGCTTGGGAACTCGACCCCGACGGTCAGCGCGAGGCGCGCCGGCTGACGTACGGAGCCAAGGGGGAGTCCCAGCCGGCCTTCACCGCGGCCGGTGACCTGCTGTTCGTCGCGGCCCGTCCCACCGACACCGACGACGACCCGCCGGCGGCGCTGTGGCAACTGCCCGCCAACGGCGGTGAGGCACAACGACTTCTGGAGCTGGCGGGCGGCGTCACGGGCGTGCACGCCGCCCGCGCGGCCGACGTCGTCGTGGTGACGGCGCCGATGCTCCCGTCGGCCGGCACGCCCGAGGACGACAAGCGGCTGCGCACCCTCCGCAAGGACAAGAAGGTGTCGGCAATTCTGCACACCGGGTACCCGGTGCGGCACTGGGACCACGACCTGGGTCCCGATCACGCGCACCTGCTCCGCGTCGAATCGGGTGCGGCCCATGACATCACGCTGCAGCCGGGGATGGCATTGAACGAGGCCACCGTGGCGGTCAGTGCGGACGGCAGCTTCGCCGTCGCGTCGTGGCAGGTCCCCGCTGCGGGGGCCGCGCTGCGCAGCGTGCTGGTCCGCATCGACATCGCGACGGGGGAGCGCACCGTGATCGCCGACGACCCGGCTGCCGACCTGGGGCACCCGGCGATCTCGCCCGACGGCACCACCGTCGCGTACCTGCGGGAGACGCTCTCGACACCCGCGCAGGCGCCGCGGATCACGCTGTGCCGCCAGGTCTTCGGTGCCGAGCCGGTGGAGCTCACCGCGCACTGGGACCGCTGGCCGGCATCGGTGACCTGGTCGCACGACGGGTCGAACCTGCTGGTCACCGCGGACGACAACGGCCGGGCGCCGATCTTCGCCGTCGACCCGTCGAGAGGCGTCGTTACCCAGCTGACGCACGACGACTTCGCGTACGGCGAGGTGCGGCCCGTCGCCGGCGGTGCGCTGTATGCCCTGCGCAGCAGCTACCTGACGCCGCCGCATCCGGTCCGCGTAGACGCCGACGGATCCGTCACCGTGCTGCCGGGCGTCGAATTTCCCGAACTGCCAGGCGAATTGGTCGAGCTGACGGCGACCGCGGACGACGGCACGCCCGTTCGTTCCTGGCTGACACTGCCGGCCGGCGACGCGCCCGCGCCACTGCTGTTGTGGGTGCACGGCGGGCCGCTGGGCAGCTGGAACACCTGGCACTGGCGGTGGAATCCCTGGCTGCTCACCGCGCTCGGCTACGCGGTGCTGATGCCGGACCCGGCGCTGTCCACCGGCTACGGTCAGGACTTCATCCAACGTGGCTGGGGCGCTTGGGGTTTCGCGCCGTATACCGACCTGATGGCGGCCGTCGACGCGGCATGCGCGCACCCGCGCATCGACGCCGGCCGGATCGCCGCCATGGGCGGCTCGTTCGGTGGCTACATGGCCAACTGGATCGCCGGGCACACCGACCGGTTCGCCGCCATCGTCACGCACGCCAGCCTGTGGGCGCTCGATCAGTTCGGGCCGACGACCGACGGCGCCTACTGGTGGGCCCGTGAGATGACACCCGAGATGGCCGAACGCAATTCGCCGCACCGCCATGTCGAGAACATCAGGACGCCGATGCTGGTGATCCACGGCGACAAGGACTATCGCGTCCCGATCGGCGAAGGACTGCGGTTGTGGAACGACCTGGTGACCCGGTCGGGGCTACCGGCCGACGACACCGGTGAAACTGTGCACCGCTACCTCTATTACCCGTCCGAAGGTCATTGGATCGCCGCGCCGCAGCACGCCAAGATCTGGTACCAGGTGGTGACGGCATTCCTGTCCGAGCACGTGCGCAAAGAACACGTCGACCTGCCGGAGACCCTCGGTTAGGTTGGCAGCATGACCGCACCGCAGCGCGAATTCGACATCGTCCTCTATGGCGCCACCGGCTTCGTCGGGAAGTTGACCGCCCAATACCTGGCCGAGAACGGAGGGCAGGCGCGGATAGCGCTGGCGGGCCGGTCGATGGACAAACTGGCCGCGGTCCGCGACTCGCTCGGCGCGGCCGGGCAGAACTGGGGCCTGATCCAGGCCGATGCCGCGTCGCAGCACACCCTGGATGCCATGGCCGAGCGGACCCAGGTGGTCGCCACCACGGTCGGGCCGTACCTCAAATACGGCCTGCCGCTCGTGGCAGCGTGTGCCGCCGCCGGCACCGACTACGCCGACCTGACCGGCGAGAGCCTCTTCATCCGCGAGAGCATCGACCTGTTCCACAAGCAGGCCGCCGACACCGGTGCGCGCATCGTGCACTCGTGCGGATTCGATTCCATCCCTTCGGATCTCACCGTCTACGCGCTGTACAAGGCCGCCGCGGCGGACGGCGCCGGCGAGCTCACCGACACCGACTACGTGCTCCGCGGATTCTCCGGCGGGGTATCCGGCGGCACCGTCGCCTCGATGCTCGAGCTGTTCACGCGGACGTCCGGTGACGAGGAACTGCGCCGGACCATGATGGACCCGTACACGCTGACGACCGATCGCGGTGCGGAGCCCGACCTCGGCCACCAGACCGACACCCCGTGGCGCCGGGGCCGCGACATCGCCCCCGAACTCGCCGGCACGTGGACCGGTGCCTTCGTCATGGCGGTGGCCAACACCCGCATCGTGCGGCGCAGCAACGCACTGCTGGGCTGGGAGTACGGGCGCCGCTTGCGGTACGCGGAGCACATGAGCCTGGGGTCGTCGCCCATCGCGCCGGTGGCCTCGGCGCTGGGTACCGCGGCCAACGCGGCCGTCATGAACCTCGGCAGCCGCTTCTTCAACAAGCTGCCCCGCGGCCTGATCGACCGTGTCGTGCCGAAGCCCGGGACCGGCCCCAGCGAGCAGGCGCGGGACAAGGGCTACTACCGCGTCGAGACCTACACCCGCACCACCAGCGGCGCCCGGTACCGCTCGGTCATGGCGCAGCAGGGTGACCCGGGCTACAAGGCGACCGCGGTGCTGCTGGGCGAGAGCGGGCTGGCGCTGGCCCTCGACCGCGACCGGCTGTCGGATCTGAAGGGCGTGCTGACGCCGGCCGCGGCGATGGGCGATGTGTTGATGACGCGGCTGCCGGCCGCCGGCGTCACGTTCGAAACCGAGGCGCTGGGGCGCTGATTCGCGCAGCAAGCGCCGAAGTGCTGTGCCTCGCCGCCGACCCGGCTAGTGTCGGCGGCGAGGCGCTTCACACACATCGGTGACGAGGGGAACATGCCATGGCTGGTCTTGACGAACTGCTCAATCAGATTCCGACACAAGAGATTGCGGCCAAGCTCGGCGCTGATGAAGGGGAGGTGAACAGCGCCGTACAACAGCTGGTGCCGTTGCTGCTCGGCGGTGTACAGCAGACCGCGCAGGACCACCCCGACACCGCGGCCGGCCTCGAAAGCGAAGCCGCCGATCACGCGGCGAGCGGGCTGCTCGACGGTGGGGTGACGGTCGACCAGGTCAACCAGGACCAGGGCGCCGACGCCGTCGCGAAGATCTTCGGCGGCAACGACAGCGGCCAGGTGGCGTCGGCGCTGGCCGGCGGTGGCGCGGGTAACAGTGAGCTGATCCAGAAGCTGCTGCCGATCCTGGCGCCCATCGTGCTGGCCTACATCGGCAAGCAGCTCACCGGCGGCGGCGCAGCGTCCACGCCCGCGGCGTCCGGTGGCGGTGGTCTCGGCGACGTGCTGGGCAACATCCTCGGCGGCGCGCTGGGCGGTAACAACGCCGGCGGCAATACGAGCTCCGGTGACAACCCGCTCGGCAGCATCCTGGGCAGCGTCCTCGGCGGTGGCGGCAACCAGGGCGCCGGCGGCGTGCTCGGCAGCGTCCTGGGCGGGCTGTTCGGCAACAAGAAGTAGGCCCCGAGGGGCAGTTTTACGTCCGGTCACCGGGTTTACCTAGAATTGGCCGGTGACTGCCAGCGATACGCCTGATCCCACGACCGTGAACGCGGCCGATGCCCTGCCCAAAACGTGGGATCCGAGCGCGGTAGAAGCTGACATGTACCAGGGCTGGGTCGACGCCGGGTACTTCACCGCCGACCCGACCAGCGACAAGCCGCCGTACTCCATCGTGCTGCCGCCGCCGAATGTCACCGGCAGCCTGCACATGGGCCACGCGCTCGACCACACCCTGATGGACGCGCTCACCCGGCGGAAGCGCATGCAGGGTTACGAGGTGCTGTGGCTGCCCGGCATGGACCACGCTGGTATCGCCACGCAGACCCTGGTCGAGAAGCAGCTTGCCGCCGACGGCAAGACCAAAGAGGACTTCGGCCGCGAGGGCTTCGTCGAGAAGGTCTGGGAGTGGAAGCGCGAGTCCGGCGGCACCATCGGCGGCCAGATGCGCCGCCTGGGCGACGGCGTCGACTGGAGCCGGGACCGCTTCACCATGGACGAGGGCCTGTCGCGCGCCGTCCGCACCATTTTCAAACGGCTGTTCGACGCCGGCCTGATCTACCGCGCCGAGCGGCTGGTGAACTGGTCGCCGGTGCTGGAGACCGCGATCTCCGACCTCGAGGTGAAGTACGACGACGTCGAGGGCGAGTTGGTCTCGTTCCGCTACGGCTCGATGAACGACGCCGAGCCCCACCTGGTCGTGGCCACCACGCGACTCGAGACGATGCTCGGTGACACCGCCATCGCGGTGCATCCCGACGACGAGCGCTACCGCGCGCTGGTCGGCAAGACCCTGCCGCACCCGTTCCTGGACCGCGACATCATCATCGTGGCCGACGAGCACGTCGACCCCGAATTCGGTACGGGCGCAGTCAAAGTCACGCCGGCCCACGATCCGAACGACTTCGAGATCGGACTGCGGCACAACCTGGCGATGCCGACCATCATGGACACCAAGGGCGCCATCGCCGGTACCGGAACCGAATTCGACGGCATGGATCGGTTCGAGGCCCGCGTCAAGGTGCGCGAGAAGCTGGCCGCCGAGGGGCGGATCGTTGCCGAGAAGCGGCCGTACCTGCACAGCGTCGGGCACTCGGAGCGCAGCGGCGAGGCCATCGAGCCGCGGCTGTCGATGCAGTGGTGGGTCAAGGTCGAATCGCTGGCCAAGGCCGCCGGTGACGCAGTCCGGAACGGCGACACCGTGATTCACCCGACCAGCCTGGAGCCCCGCTGGTTCGCCTGGGTCGACGACATGCACGACTGGTGCATCTCCCGGCAGCTCTGGTGGGGACACCGCATCCCGATCTGGCACGGCCCGGACGGCGAGACCGTGTGCGTCGGCCCCGACGAGGAGCCGCCGGCCGGCTGGGAGCAGGACCCCGACGTGCTCGACACGTGGTTCTCCTCGGCGCTCTGGCCGTTCTCGACCATGGGCTGGCCCGACAAGACGCCGGAGCTCGAGAAGTTCTATCCGACAACGGTTCTGGTCACGGGCTACGACATCCTGTTCTTCTGGGTGGCCCGCATGATGATGTTCGGCACCTTCGTCGCCGACGATCCGGTGCTGGGCGGCGCGAAGGTGCCGTTCGAGAACGTCTTCCTGCACGGGCTGATCCGCGATCAGTTCGGGCAGAAGATGAGCAAGTCCAAGGGCAATGGCATCGACCCGCTGGACTGGGTCGAGACGTTCGGCGCCGATGCGCTGCGCTTCACCCTGGCCCGCGGTGCCAGCCCCGGTGGCGACCTGTCGATCGGTGAGGACCACGCCCGCGCGTCCCGCAACTTCGCGACCAAGCTGTTCAACGCAACGCGTTTCGCGATGATGAATGGTGCGGCGCCGGCTCCGCTGCCGGAAGCCGCTGAGCTCACCGACGCCGACCGCTGGATTCTGGGCCGTCTCGAAGAGGTCCGGGCCGAGGTGGACAACACGCTCGAGCGCTACGAATTCAGCCGGGCCTGCGAGGCGCTGTACCACTTCGCGTGGGACGAGTTCTGTGACTGGTACCTCGAGCTCGCGAAAGCCCAACTGTTCGAAGGTGGTTCGCGCGCCGAGCACACCAAGGCGGTCCTGGCCGCGGTGCTCGACGTGCTGCTCAAGCTGCTGCACCCGGTGATGCCGTTCGTCACCGAGGCGCTGTGGAAGTCGCTGACCGGTGGCGAGTCGCTGGTCATCGCGGAATGGCCGCAGGCCTCCGGTGTCGCGCTCGATCAGGATTCCGCGCAGCGGATCACCGACATGCAGAAGCTCATCACCGAGGTCCGCCGGTTCCGTAGTGACCAGGGCCTCAACGACCGGCAGAAGGTGCCCGCCCGCCTGGTGGGCATCAGCGAGGCCGACCTGGATGCCCAGGTGGCCGCGGTGACCTCCCTGGCCTGGCTGACCGAGCCGGCCGACGGCTTCAATCCCTCGGCGGCGGTGGAGGTCCGGCTGTCCAAGGGCACCGTCGTCGTCGAGGTGGACACCTCGGGCACCGTCGACGTCGCCGCCGAGCGGCGCCGGCTGGAGAAGGACCTGGCCGCCGCGCAGAAGGAACTCGCCCAGACCGCAGGCAAATTGGGTAACGAGGCGTTCCTCGCGAAGGCGCCGGAGGATGTGGTCGCCAAGATCCGGGCCCGCCAGCAGCTCGCCCAGGAAGAGGTCGACCGGATCAACACCCGGCTGGCCGGCCTGCCGTCCGCATGAGCACCCCCACACCCGACGAGATCGCCGAACTGCTGCAGGTCGAGTATCTGCTCGACCAGCGGTGGCCGGAGACCAAGATCGAGCCGAGCACCGTCCGGATCGAGGCGCTGCTGGAGATGCTCGGTTCGCCGCAGCGCGGCTATCCGAGCATCCACGTGGCCGGCACCAACGGCAAGACCTCGGTCACCCGGATGATCGACGCGCTGCTGACGGCGTTCTCGCGGCGCACCGGCCGGACGACGAGCCCGCACCTGCAGGCCGCCACCGAACGCATCGCGATCGACGGAAAGCCCATCAGCCCAGCGCAATACGTCGCCACCTACACCGAGATCGAGCCGTTCGTCGAGATTGTCGACCGGCAGTCGGAAGCGGGTGAGCTGGGTGAGCCCGGCCCCAAGATGAGCAAGTTCGAGGTGCTCACCGCCATGGCGTTCGCCGCGTTCGCCGACGCACCCGTGGACGTCGCAGTCATCGAAACCGGCCTCGGCGGACGGTGGGATGCCACCAACGTCGTCGACGCCCCGGTCGCCGTCATCACGCCGATCGGCCTGGACCACACCGATTATCTCGGCGACACCATCGCCGCGATCGCGGGGGAGAAGGCCGGCATCATCGCCCGCCAGCAGCCCGACCTGGTGCCCGCCGGCACCGATCCCAGCACTGTCGCGGTGATCGCCCGCCAGGTTCCCGAGGCCATGGAAGTGCTGATGGCGCAGGCGGTTACGGCCGACGCCGCCGTCGCCCGTGAGGAGTCCGAGTTCGCCGTCCGCGCCCGGCAGGTCGCCGTCGGGGGGCAGCTGCTGGAACTGCAGGGCCTCGGCGGTGTCTACACCGACATCTTCCTGCCACTGCACGGCGAGCATCAGGCGCACAATGCCGTCCTGGCGCTGGCTGCCGTCGAGGCGTTCTTCGGCGCCGGTGCCGACCGTCAGCTCGATGTCGACACCGTCCGTCAGGGCTTCGCGTCGGTGACCACCCCCGGCCGCCTGGAGCGGATGCGCAGCGCCCCAACGGTGTTCATCGACGCCGCGCACAATCCGGCCGGCGCCGCGGCGCTCGCCGACGCATTGCAGACCGAGTTCGAGTTCCGGTTCCTGGTCGGCGTCATCTCGGTCATGGCCGACAAGGACGTCACCGGCATCCTGGCCGCGCTCGAGCCGGCGTTCGACCTGGTGGTGGTGACCCACAACGGGTCGCCGCGCGCCATGGACACCGAGACGCTGGCGTCCCTGGCCGAGGAGACCTTCGGCCCCGAACGCGTCGTCACCGCACCGAACCTGCCCGACGCCATCGAGGCGGCGACGGCGCTGGTGGAGCAGTCGGGCAACGACTACGGCTCGTCCGACGGGTTCTCCGGCGCGGGCATGGTGATCACCGGTTCGGTCGTGACGGCCGGTGCGGCCCGCACCCTGTTCGGAAAGGACCCGGCATGACCGCCCCGAACCAGCCCGACCCCTGGAAGAGCTTCCGCGGCGTGATGGCCGGCACCCTGATCCTGGAAGTCATCGTGGTGCTGCTGGCGCTGCCGGTGGTGTCGGTGTTCCACGGCGGCCTGACGCCGCTCAGCAGCGGCTACCTCATCGGCATGGCGGTCGTGCTGGGCCTGTTGTCGGGGATGCAGGGCCGGTCGTGGGCGCTGTGGGTCAACATCGGGATGCAGTTCGTGCTGATCCTCGGCGCGTTCATCGACGTCACCATCGGCATCGTCGGCATCATCTTCCTGCTCGTCTGGGTCCTGATCGCGTACCTGCGGTCCGAGGTCAAGCGCCGCCAGGACCGCGGCCTGCTGCCCGGCCAGCAATGAGCTGCGCCCGAATCGCTCGATTCGGTTACTGACTAGTACGCTGTCCGCCGTGACTGAGCAGACCCTTGTTTTGATCAAGCCCGACGGCGTCAAGCGCAACCTGATCGGCGAAATCATCAGCCGGATCGAGCGCAAGGGCCTGACCTTCGCTGCACTGGAGCTGAAGACCGTCAGCGTGGAGCTGGCGACCAAGCACTACGCCGAGCACGAGGGCAAGCCTTTCTTCGGTGACCTGCTGGAATTCATCACCTCCGGCCCGGTGGTGGCCGCCATCGTCGAGGGCCCGCGGGCCGTCGCCGCCTTCCGGCAGATCGCCGGCGGCACCGACCCGGTGGAGAAGGCCGCGACCGGCACCATCCGTGGTGACCTGGCCCTGGTCACCCAGGACAACCTGGTGCACGGCTCGGATTCCCCGGAGTCCGCGGCCCGTGAAATCGCCTTGTGGTTCCCCGGTAACTGACACTGTGGTCCGCCGGTAGCTGAGCTACCGGCGGCACCTCGTCGGAGATTGGCCGACGATGTGGGATACTGGCCTACGGGTGACCTGCTTCATACCAGGAGCGGACGCCCGGATGAAGACTTAGACGACGCGACCACCCGGAGTAATCCGGGTGCGGCGCCGACCGTCCAGCCATCATTCAGCCAGGCACCGAGGGCTCCCCGTGGGCCGCTAGGTGCGAGACCACAACAATCTCGGGAGAAGTTCCCCGAGCCAATACAAGAAGCCCTCGCGTGGCCGCGTCGCACGACGCGCCCGGGGGCTTGAGGAGAATACGTGGCCGACGATGCCCAACTTGAAGCCCGATCCGAAGACGCCGGCAGCGCAGCGGAGCCGATAGAGCTCCCCGAGCGCCTGCGGATTTTCTCGCTCGCCCGGATCCTCGGGACGACCAGCAAGAAGATCACCGAGACCCTCGCCGGGGTCGACGGTAGGCCCCGCAACCCGGCGTCCACGGTGACGCGCGCCGAGGCCGAGCGGGTCCGTGACCTGCTGGGACTCGGTGGCGAGGCGACGCAGGACCCCGCACCGGCCGCGACCGTCGAGCCGGCGGCCGAGGTGCTGGTCGAGGTCGTCAGCGAGAGCACCGAAGTGACCGCCGAGGTCGCCGTCGAAGCCGTCGACGTCGCCGAAGCCGCCGTCGAGATCGCCCGCGAGGCGGCCGATGCCGGCGCCGCGGAGCCTGACGAAGACGAGCCCGAGTCCCGCCTGCTGCTCGAGACGGTCCCGGCGCCCGCCGCCGAGCCCGCCGACTACCTGCCGCTGTTCGTGGCGCCGCAGCCCGTGACATTCCGGCCGCCCGCCGAGCCCGACGACTTCGCCGACGACGACACCGCCGACGATGCGGCCGACGCCGCCGACGAGGGCGGCGAGGACGGCACCGACGAAGACGGCGAGCGGCCCGCCAACCGGCGCCGCCGTCGTGGCCGCCGGGGTCGTGGCCGCGGCCGGGGTGAACAGAGCAGCGACGACGCCACCGACGGTGACGCCGAAGGCGAGACGCAGGATGCGTCGGCCGAAGGTGACGAGGACACCGACGGCGAGGCCGACGAAGACGCCGGTGACGACGACGCGAACGCGTCCGACGGTGCCAGCCGCCGTCGCCGCCGTCGTCGCCGCCGCAAGTCGGGCGGTGCCGGCGGTGACGATGCCGACGGTGAGGCCGGTTCGCCCGACGACCCGCCCAACACCGTCGTCCACGAGCGCGCCCCGCGCACCAAGTCGGACAACAACGAAATCCAGGGCATCACCGGGTCCACCCGGCTCGAGGCCAAGCGTCAGCGCCGTCGTGACGGCCGGGACGCGGGCCGGCGCCGGCCGCCGATCCTGAGCGAGGCCGAGTTCCTGGCCCGCCGCGAAGCCGTCGAGCGCGTGATGGTGGTGCGCGACAAGATCCGCACCGAACCGCCGCACGAAGGTGCCCGGTACACCCAGATCGCCGTGCTGGAAGACGGCGTGGTGGTCGAGCACTTCGTGACGTCCGCCGCGTCGGCCAGCCTGGTCGGCAACATCTACCTCGGCATCGTGCAGAACGTGCTGCCCTCGATGGAGGCGGCATTCGTCGACATCGGCCGGGGCCGCAACGGTGTGCTCTACGCCGGTGAGGTCAACTGGGAGGCTGCCGGCCTCGGCGGCAACAACCGCAAGATCGAGCAGGCGCTCAAGCCCGGCGACTACGTCGTCGTCCAGGTCAGCAAGGACCCGGTCGGGCACAAGGGCGCGCGCCTCACCACGCAGATTTCGCTGGCCGGTCGCTACCTGGTGTACGTGCCGGGGGCGTCGTCGACCGGCATCAGCCGCAAGCTGCCGGACACCGAGCGCCAGCGCCTGAAGGAAATCCTCAAGGAGGTCGTGCCCGCCGACGCCGGTGTGATCATCCGCACGGCGTCCGAGGGCGTGAAGGAAGAGGACATCCGCGCGGACGTCAACCGGTTGCAGGAACGCTGGACCGAGATCGAGACGACGGCTGCGGAGACCAAGGCCAAGGCCGCCGGCGCCGCGGTGGCGCTGTACGAGGAGCCCGACGTCCTGGTCAAGGTCATCCGCGACCTGTTCAACGAGGACTTCTCCAAGCTCGTGGTGTCGGGTGACGAGGCCTGGAACACCATCAACGGTTACGTGAACGCGGTTGCGCCCGAACTGCTCTCGCGCATCTCGCAGTACGAGCCCGCCGGCGGGCCCACAGGTCCGGACGTGTTCTCCGTGTACCGCATCGACGAGCAGCTGGCCAAGGCGATGGACCGCAAGGTCTGGCTGCCCTCGGGTGGCACCCTGGTGATCGACCGCACCGAGGCCATGACCGTCGTCGACGTCAACACCGGCAAGTTCACCGGCTCGGGCGGCAACCTGGAGCAGACGGTCACCCGCAACAACCTCGAAGCGGCCGAGGAGATCGTCCGTCAGCTGCGGCTGCGGGACATCGGCGGCATCATCGTCATCGACTTCATCGACATGGTGCTCGAATCCAACCGCGACCTGGTGCTGCGCCGCCTGACCGAGGCGCTGGCCCGGGACCGGACCCGCCACCAGGTGTCCGAGGTCACCTCCCTCGGACTGGTGCAGCTGACCCGCAAGCGGCTCGGCACCGGCCTGATCGAGGCGTTCTCCACGACGTGTCCGCACTGCGCGGGCCGCGGCATCATGCTGCACGGCGATCCGGTGGACACCGCGTCGGCGAACGGCCGCAAGGCCGAGGCCGCCGGCGGTGCCGGTGGTGGCGGCCGGCGCAGCAAGCGCGCCAAGAAGGCCGCGCCGCGCGCCGAGGAGACGCCGGTGGCCAAGGTGCCGTCGCATCCGCAGGGCGAGCACCCGATGTTCAAGGCCATGGCGGCCGCGAACGGCAAGCACGAGGACGAGCTCGACGACGAAGACGCTACCGAGGACACCGAGGGCCTGGCCGACGAAGCCGCCGACAGCGACGCCGTCGAGTCCGCCGAGGTGCTGACCGAGCTGGACACCGATGAGGACGTCGAAGACGACGAGGATGCCGACGAGTCGGAAGACGATGAGCTCGAAGTCGAGCTCGACGAGGACTTCGAGGACGGCGACGACGACAGCGATGAGCTGGACCTCGACGACGACACCGACGAAGACGACGACTCGGACGAGGACGACTCGGACGAGGACGACTCGGATGAGGACGACGACGAAGACGAAGAGGACGACGAGGACGACGAGGCTGATCAGCCCGCTGAACCGGTCGTCGCCCAGGTTCCCGTCGTCCGGCAGCGGCGCCGCGCTGCGGCCCGTCCCGCCGGTCCGCCGGTCGGAGGTGTCGATGGCTGATGCCGTGAGGGTCCACGCGGTTTGACCCT
This sequence comes from Mycobacterium sp. SMC-17, assembly GCF_045310915.1. Taxonomy (NCBI): domain Bacteria; kingdom Bacillati; phylum Actinomycetota; class Actinomycetes; order Mycobacteriales; family Mycobacteriaceae; genus Mycobacterium; species Mycobacterium sp. SMC-17. The sequence continues at coordinate 64,790 of NZ_JBJIAK010000001.1, forward strand.
CGATTAACTGGTCACGTACCCTTGACCAGTTGTCGCCTGGCCGACACCGGCGACATGGAGAGCTGCGGACGCCCGCGCCGCTCCAACCTAAGACCCGCGCTCGCAGCCTTCGGGTGGCGCGCGCCCCGCAGTAGACGAAACGAAGAACAGAGGAACACCAACGATGGCAGCCGATAACGCCACGTACGCAATCGTCAAGACTGGTGGCAAGCAGTACAAGGTTGCCGTCGGTGACGTGGTCAAGATCGAGAAGCTCGACGCTGAGCAGGGCGCCTCGGTGTCGCTGCCCGTCGCTCTCGTGGTCGAGGGTGCGAAGGTCACCACCAGTGCCGACGCGCTGGCCAAGGTCGCTGTCACCGGTGAGGTGCTCGAGCACACCAAGGGCCCGAAGATCCGTATCCACAAGTTCAAGAACAAGACCGGCTACCACAAGCGCCAGGGCCACCGTCAGCAGCTGACGGTCGTCAAGGTCACCGGCATCAAGTAAGTAAGGGAGCGAACAGACATGGCACATAAAAAGGGCGCGTCCAGCTCTCGTAACGGTCGCGATTCAGCCGCCCAGCGACTGGGCGTCAAGCGTTTCGGCGGCCAGGTCGTCAAGGCCGGCGAGATCCTCGTCCGTCAGCGCGGCACTCACTTCCACCCGGGCGTGAACGTCGGTCGCGGTGGCGACGACACCCTGTTCGCCACGGCCGCCGGCTCGGTGCTCTTCGGCTCCAAGCGCGGTCGCAAGACGGTCAACATCGTCCCGGTCGAGGCCTAACCTTTTACACGAGGTGTGAAGCTGCCACGAGGTTTCGCCTCGTGGCAGCTTTTCTTTTTCTTCCCTGGTGACAGGGAAGCGTTCGTGTGAGGGAGAGGACGTCAGATGGCACCCCGGTTCGTTGACCGTGTGGTGATCCACGCGCGCGCCGGCAACGGCGGCAATGGCTGTGCATCGGTACATCGGGAGAAGTTCAAGCCGCTCGGCGGCCCTGACGGCGGCAACGGCGGCAAGGGCGGCAGCATCGTGCTGGTCGTCGACCCGCAGGTGCACACCCTGCTGGACTTCCACTTCCGTCCGCACGTCGACGCCCCCTCCGGTAAGCCCGGCGCCGGGAGCAACCGGGACGGTGCCGCGGGCGCCGATCTCGAGGTCCACGTGCCCGACGGCACCGTCGTGCTCGATGACCAGGGCCGCATGCTGGCCGACCTGGTGGGTGCCGGCACCCGCTTCGAGGCCGCCGCCGGTGGTCGCGGAGGCCTCGGCAACGCCGCACTGGCGTCGCGGGCCCGCAAGGCGCCCGGTTTCGCGCTGCTGGGGGAGAAGGGCGAGATCCGCGATCTCACCCTCGAACTGAAGACGGTCGCCGATGTCGGCCTGGTCGGTTTCCCGTCGGCCGGTAAGTCGTCTCTGGTGTCGGCCATTTCGGCCGCCAAGCCGAAGATCGCGGACTATCCGTTCACCACACTGGTGCCCAACCTCGGTGTGGTCTCGGCGGGCGACAACACGTTCACCGTCGCGGACGTCCCGGGTCTGATCCCCGGCGCCTCCGAGGGCCGCGGCCTGGGCCTGGACTTCCTGCGGCACATCGAGCGCTGCGCCGTGCTGGTGCACGTGGTGGACTGCGCGACCCTGGAGCCGGGCCGCGACCCGATCTCCGACATCGAGGCGCTCGAGGCCGAGCTGGCCGCGTATACCCCGACGCTGCAAGGGGATTCGACCCTCGGCGACCTGGCCGAGCGGCCCCGCGCGGTGCTGCTCAACAAGATCGACGTGCCCGACGCCCGCGAACTCGCCGACTTCGTCAAGGAAGAGGTGGCGGCCAAGTACGGCTGGCCCGTCTACGAAATCTCGACCGTCAGCCGAGATGGCCTGCGCCCGTTGACGTTTGCGTTGTGGGACATGGTCGCGGCGTACCGTGCCGCGCAACCCGTGGTGGCACCGCGCCGGCCGATCATCCGGCCCGTCGCCGTCAACGAGACCGGCTTCACCGTCGAATCGGACGGCTCCGGCGGCTTCATCGTGCGCGGCACCCGGCCCGAACGCTGGATCGCCCAGACGGCCTTCGACAACGACGAGGCAGTCGGCTATCTCGGTGACCGCCTGGCCCGCCTGGGCGTCGAGGACGAACTGCTCAAGAAGGGTGCCCGCGCGGGCTGCGCGGTGACCATCGGCGACGTCACCTTCGACTGGGAGCCGCAGACACCCGCAGGTGTCGACATGCAGATGTCCGGACGCGGCACCGACATTCGGCTGGAGCAGACCGACCGTGTCGGGGCCGCGGAACGTAAGGCGGCCCGCAAGGAACGCCGTCGGTCAGCGGAGGATGCCGAGGAAGAGTTGTGACGCACAGCTCCGACACGGTCTCGCCGCATCGCGAGGCCGTGCGCACCGCGCGCAGCGTCGTCGTCAAGATCGGAACCACGGCGCTCACCGCGCCCAACGGCATGTTCGACGCCGGCCGGCTGGCCACGCTGGCCGATGCCATCGAGAAGCGGATGAAGGCCGGTTCGGACGTCGTGATCGTGTCGTCCGGCGCCATCGCCGCGGGCATCGAGCCGCTCGGCCTGAGCAGGCGCCCGACGGACCTCGCCACCAAGCAGGCGGCGGCCAGCGTCGGGCAGGTGGCTTTGGTCAACTCGTGGAGTGCGGCGTTCGGGCGGTACGACCGGACCGTCGGGCAGGTACTGCTGACCGCCCATGACATCGCTCAGCGTGCGCAGCACAACAACGCGCAGCGGACGCTGGACCGGCTGCGGGCATTGCACGCGGTGGCGATCGTGAACGAGAACGACACCGTGGCCACCAACGAGATTCGGTTCGGCGACAACGACCGGCTGTCGGCTCTGGTGGCCCAGCTGGTCGGGGCCGACGCCCTGATCCTGTTGAGCGACATCGACGGGCTGTACGACTCCGACCCACGCAAGGGCAACGCGCGCTTCATCCCGGAGGTCGCCGCGTCGGGTGACCTCGACGGCGTGTCCGCGACCGGGGGCAGCCACCTGGGCACGGGCGGTATGGCATCGAAGCTGTCGTCCGCGCTGCTGGCCGCCGACGCCGGCGTTCCGGTGCTGCTGGCCGCGGCCGGCGACGCGGCCGCCGCGCTGACCGACGCGTCGGTGGGTACGGTCTTTGCGGCGCGTCCCGAGCGCATGTCGGCGCGGCGGTTCTGGGTGCGCTACGCCGCCGAGACGACGGGGACCCTGACGCTGGACGCCGGTGCGGTGCGGGCCGTCGTCGGGCAAAGAAAATCGTTGCTGCCCGCCGGGATCACCGCGGTCGCCGGGCGCTTCCACGGCGGCGACGTCGTCGAGCTGCACGGTCCCGACGGCACCGCGGTGGCGCGGGGCGTCGTGGCCTACGAAGATTCCGAGCTCGCGGGCATCATCGGCCGGTCCACGCCCGAACTGCCCGTCGAGCTGCGCCGACCCGCGGTGCATGCCGATGATCTGGTAGCAATTTGACGTCGACTTCGTGTGTATTTGGCTAGAATCGACGCCTCGTTCGGTGTTTTCCCTGCTGGAGAAGGCCTACCCATTAAATTAGGGTTATGCTGCCTTCGACACCTGACGCAGCAAACAGAATTGAGGGGGCGATGGCGAGACAGTCCGTGCTGGCGGTCGGCGCGCATCCCGATGACATCGAACTGGGCTGCGGGGGTGCGCTGGCAAAGCATGTCGCGGCCGGCGACCGGGTCACGATGTTGGTGGTGACCCGCGGCGAGGAGGGGCCCGGCGACTCGCAGGAGCGGGTGCGTGAACAGCTCCGCGCGGTGGAGGTGCTCGGCGTCCACGAACTGCTGTGGGGTCAGGGCTTCGGCGACTGCCGCGTTTCGCTGCAGGAGTTCGAGCTCGTCCACCTGATCGAAGACGCCATCGAAAAGTCTTCTGCCACAATCGTTTACACCCACACGGCCAACGACAGTCACCAGGACCACCGGGTGGTCTCGCGGTGTACCCTCGGTGCGGCGCGCTGGGTGTCGTCGATCATGACGTACGGCGGGCCGTCGGCCATCGGTTTCAATCCGACGGCGTTCGTCGACATCTCTGACTCGCTGGACAAGAAGATCGAAGCCCTGATGTCGCACGTGTCGCAGGCCGAGGCCAGCGAGAAGGTCAGTGCCTCGTGGGTGCGCAGTTCCGCTGAGCACTACGGCTTCCTGTGCCGCCGGGCATTCGCCGAGGGCTTCGAACCGGCCCGACTGGTCGTCGATTTCTGACCCTGTGCCGACCTTTCTCATTGTCGGCGCCGGCCCGACGGGTTTGGGCGCTGCCGTCCGGCTGACCGAACTCGGGGTCGACCATCTGGTGGTGGATGCCGGTGATCAGGTCGGCGGCATGGCCACGTCGGTGCGCGACGAACACGGTTTCACCTGGGATCTCGGCGGCCACGTGCTGCACAGCCACTTCGCGGAATTCGACCGTGCGGTCGACGCCTCGGGCGTGAAGATGAACGACGTCGCCCGCAACGGCTGGGTGTGGCTCGACGGCAGCGGGCCGCAGAGTCTGGTGCCCACGCCCATCCAGCAGCAACTCGCCGAGATGCCGACCGACCTGTACCCGGACGCACCGCTGCACAACCTCGCCGACTATTACCGCAACAATTTCGGTGGCAAACATTTTGACGAGTTTTTCGGCCCCTACAACTACAAGATGTGGACGGCCCCGCTCGAACACATCGACCACGAATGGACATCGTTGCGCAGCGGCAGCGCCGCGCCGAACGTACCGCGCCTCGGGCTGGCCGGCTCGGCGCCGGCCCCCGCGGGCAGTTTTCCGTATCCGATCGGCGGCACCGGTGCACTGTGGCAGGGCGTGCACGACCAGATGCTGGCGCCCGGCACGGTGCGGCTGAATACCCGCGTCGTCGACGTCGATGTGGCCGGGCGGGTCGCGACGCTGGACGACGGCTCGACCGTCTCCTACGACCACTGCGTCAGCTCGGCGCCGCTGACGACGGCCTGGGGCTGGCTCGGTGGCGCCGGCGCACACGGGACGGCCGAGCGAAACACGTTGTGTGCCAGTCGGATCTACGCGGTCGGGCTGGGCTACCGGGGTGCGGCGCCGGACGCGCTGGCCGACAAGACCTGGCTGTACTGCCCGGACCTGGGCGTGCCGTGGTACCGGGCCACGATGCTGAACAACTACGACCCCACCAACGCCGGCGACGGCCGCTGGAACGTGCTGTGCGAGGTGCCGCTGCTGCCCGGACAGCCACTGACCGCCGACGACGCGGTGCGGCGTACCGAGGAATCACTGCGGGCGCTGGGGGCCGAGTCGGAGTACGTGGTGAGCCGGTTCGTGCGGGAAGTGCCGATGGGCTATCCGGTGCCGACCCTGGGCCGTGACGACATCGTGCGGACCGTCGACGAGCGGCTGCGCGCGCACGGCTTCTACAGCCGCGGCCGGTTCGGTGGCTGGCGCTACGAGTCGTCGAACCAGGACTACGGCTATCTGCAGGGCCGGGAGGCCGTGGACAACGCGCTGTCCGGTACTCCGGAGGATGTCTACTGGCACCCGGAGAGGTTCTGAGCGGCCAATTCGCCGGACAGCAGCGCGAGCATTTCCGAACAGCCACTCTCGATCTTCACCGTGGCCAGGTCGTCGCCGCGGGTGGTGCCGCGGTTGATGATCGCGACGGGCTTGCCGGCGGCGGCCGCGTACCGGACGAAGCGGTAGCCCGAGTACACCGTCAGCGATGATCCCGCGACCAGCAGCGCGTCGGCGGCGTCGACCAGGGCGTACGCCTGTTGCACGCGGTCTTTCGGCACGCTGTCGCCGAAGTACACGATGTCGGGTTTGAGGATGCCGCCGCAGCGTGGACAGTCCAGGTACCGGAATGTCGCGGTGTCCTCGACGGTGGCGTCGGCGTCGGGGGCCACGCCGATACTTCCGACCTCGGCCCGTTCGGTGAAACCGGGATTGAGCCGTTCCAGTTCGACGGCCAGCGCGGCCCGGGTCATGGTGTGTCCGCAGCTCAGGCAGACGACCTGGGCGTACGTGCCGTGCAGGTTCACCACCGTCTGGGAGCCGGCCTTGGTGTGGAGCAGGTCGACGTTCTGGGTGATGACGCCCGTCACCAGGCCCGCGCGTTCCATGGCGGCCACGGCGCGGTGGCCGGCGTTGGGCCGGCGTGCGGCCATGTGCCGCCAGCCGATGTGGTTGCGGGCCCAGTACCGCTGCCGGAAGGCCGGCCCGGACAGGAACTGCTGGATGGTCATCGGATTGCTCGGCGGCGAGTCCGGCCCGCGGTAGTCCGGGATGCCCGAGTCGGTGGAGATGCCGGCGCCGGTCAGCACGGCGAGACGCCGGTCGGCCAGCAGATTGACCAGTTCAGGAGCCTGCACGTCATCGAGGGTAGGCCGTCCACGGAGTTGCACCACGTGTCGATGCAACAATCGAGACGTGGACTTCTACTCCGCCTACCGACACGGATTCGTCCGCGTCGCCGCGTGCACGCACCACACCGCACTCGCGGACCCGGCGACCAACGCCGCGTCGGTGCTGCGCCTGGCCCGCGAGTGTCACGACGACGCCGTCGCATTGGCGGTGTTCCCGGAACTGACCCTCTCGGGGTACTCGATAGAGGACATCCTGCTGTCGGACACGCTGCTGGAGTCGACGACCGAGGCGCTGGCGTCGATCGTCGAGGCATCGGCCGACTTGCTGCCGGTTCTGGTGGTGGGCGCGCCGCTGCGGCACCGGCACCGCATCTACAACACCGCGGTGGTGATCCACCGCGGTTCGGTACTCGGCGTGGTGCCCAAGTCGTACCTGCCGACCTACCGCGAGTTCTACGAATCGCGTCAGATCGCGGCCTGCGATGATGCCGAGGGCACGATCCGGCTGAACGGTATCGACGTGCCGTTCGGCCCCGACCTGTTGTTCGCCGCCGCTGATCTGCCGAATTTCGTGCTGCACGTGGAGATCTGCGAGGACATGTGGGTGCCGGTGCCGCCGAGTGCGACGGCCGCGCTGGCCGGTGCGACGGTGCTGGCGAACCTCTCCGGCAGCCCCATCACCATCGGCCGGGCCGACGACCGCAAGCTGCTGGCCCGCTCCGCGTCGTCGCGATGCCTGGCGGCGTACGTGTATGCCGCCGCGGGGGAGGGTGAGTCCACAACAGACCTGGCCTGGGACGGCCAGACCATGATCTACGAAAACGGCGTGCTGCTGGCCGAATCCGAGCGTTTTCCGTGCGGCGAGCGACGGTCGGTGGCCGACGTCGACACCGAGCTGCTGGCCGCCGAGCGGTTGCGCATGGGGACGTTCGATGACAACCGGCGCACCTTCGCCGACCGGACATCGGATTTCCGCCGCATCGAGTTCACGCTCTCGCCGCCGGCGGGCGACATCGGCCTGCTCCGGGAGGTCGAGCGCTTCCCGTTCGTGCCGGCGGATCCCGCGCGGCTGCAACAGGATTGCTACGAGGCGTACAACATCCAGGTGTCCGGTCTGGAGCAGCGCCTGCGGGCGCTGAACTTCCCGACCGTGGTGATCGGCGTGTCCGGCGGGCTGGACTCCACGCACGCGCTGATCGTGGCGGCCAAGGCGATGGACCGCGAGGGCCGTCCGCGCAGCGACATCCTGGCCTTCACCATGCCGGGTTTCGCGACCGGCGATCGCACCAAGAACAACGCGACCGCGCTGGCGAAGGCGCTCGGAGTTACGTTCTCGGAGTTGGATATTCGGGACACCGCGCGGCAAATGCTGGGCGAGATGGGGCATCCGTTCGCCCGCGGTGAGGCCGTCTACGACGTGACGTTCGAGAACGTGCAGGCCGGCCTACGGACGGACTTCCTGTTCCGGTTGGCCAACCAGCGCGGCGGCATCGTGCTGGGCACCGGCGACCTGTCCGAGCTCGGCCTGGGCTGGTGCACCTACGGCGTCGGCGACCAGATGTCCCACTACAACGTCAACGGCGGGGTGCCGAAAACCCTGATCCAGCATCTGATCCGGTGGGTGATCTCCTCGGGTCAGTTCAACGCCGACGTCAACGAGGTGTTGCAGTCGGTGCTGGACACCGAGATCACCCCGGAGCTCGTTCCGGCGACCGACGGTGAGGCAGTCCAGAGCAGCCAGGCCAAGGTGGGACCGTATGCACTGCAGGACTTTTCGCTGTTCCAGGTGTTGCGGTACGGCTTCCGGCCGTCGAAGATCGCATTCCTGTCCTGGCATGCGTGGCACGACGCCGACGCCGGTGACTGGCCGGCCGGCTTCCCGGACGACGAGCACGTCGCCTACTCGCTCGCCGACATCCGGCACTGGCTGAAAGTCTTCGTCCAGCGGTTCTATTCGTTCAGTCAGTTCAAGCGGTCGGCGCTGCCGAATGGTCCGAAGGTGTCCGCCGGCGGCGCGCTGTCCCCGCGCGGGGACTGGCGGGCGCCGTCGGACATGTCGGCGCGCATCTGGCTCGACGAGATCGACCGTAACGTGCCGGAGGCCTGAACGGGCCGGCGTTCCTGACCCCGCAGCAGAAAACCTACCCTGATCATCCACGGCACGGTCGACGACCTCATCACGCTCGATCCGGCGAGCCCCATCCAGAACCAGCTCCTGACGAGCGAGACCTCAACTGACTGGACCGCTTCCAATGGGTCGACCAGGATGGGCAGTTCTACACATCCGACGTGATGCCGACCGACCCGAGTTTCCACGGCACCCCGATCAACTCGCCTCGACCACGCCGTACCAGAGCTTCACGTCGGCCGGGGTCATCAACGTGTCCTCGGTGGCCGTGTAGCCGCACCGGCTTCAGAACGGTGGCGAGCTGTCGCCGTCGATGAGTTGTTGGGCGAGTTGGAGTTTGGCTTCGGCGGTCGACTCCGACGCCAAGAGCTCGGCCCAATTGAGTTTGCGCTCGTGCCGGGTACGTCGAGCGCGGTCGTCGATGCGGGTGCGCCGGCGGGTGGGCATCATGAGGTCGCGACCGGGTTGATCGCTGGTGGTCGCCGTAGCCGATGGTGGCGGCGCTGCCGATGGTGGCGGCGCTGTGGTAGGGAAGTGCCTGTCGGGAAACAGGATTCGGCTACCGGGCACGGTCGTGTATGTATGCCCGGTGGGTGCGGTCCACACGATGGTGCCGTCCGGGTTCTGCCGGGTGTGCCATCCGGTTGCGCCGCTGTAGAACGTTTTGACCAGGTGGTGCTTGCGGCACTTCGGGCTGAGATTGCCGGGATGCGTGGCTCCGGCCGGCCAGGGGATGGTGTGGTCGAGGTCGGCGTCCACGGCGGGGCGGTCGCAGCCGGGGTGCATGCAGGTGATGTCCCGCATCCGCACGTAGCGGTCGAGCGCGGTCGACGGCCGGTACCGCGGTTGCCCGTCGGCCGGAACCTGCGGCGTGGTAACCATTTTCACGCTCGCACCCCGGGCGGCCAGGTCTGCCATGACCACCGCGGGTATCACCGGCCCGCCGGACAGATAGCCGACCACGCTCTGGTCGACGACAGGCTCGGGCTCAGGCAGAGGCGCGAGTGCCTCGGCGACCGGAGTGTTTGCCGTCACCGGCGGTGCGGCCTCCGGCGCATCGAGCAGAGGATCGCTGATCGGTTGTGGCGCAGCGCCAGTCAAGACATTTATGACGACGGCTGCGGCGCGCGGATCGGCTCCGGCTGCCGGGCAGTCGGGTTTGCCGCAGTGACAGGGCAGCCGATCGCCACGGACGGCCAGGATGCCCAACGCGTCGGCGCGGCGCTGGGCGAGGCTGCGGGGATCGTCGTCGCAGACCTCGTAGGCCATGGCGGTGAGGGTGCGCTTGAGCAGTTCGGCGTCGGTGGTCAGTAACAGACCCCAGACAGACGTGACGCCTGCGGGGTCACCCGGCTTGCCGAACTCGACATCGCGACCGCGGACGGCGTTACGGCTACGACGCACCGCGGCCGGGTCGAACTTCTCGATCCAGCTGTCGATCTGCCGGATCGTGTCGGCCTTCGACAACGGTCCCCATTCGCGCGCGCTGCCGGCCATGGCGGTGTCGATGAGGGCGAGCGCTGCGGGGTCTTGCACGAACTCGGTGTGCCAGCAGATCAGGGTGACCAACGGAAGTGATAGGTCCCCGCGCGCCAGCAGGGCGCCGACGTGTGGGAGCCGGTCACGCAGTGCGAGCGCGAGGTGCATCTGACTGGCGGCTTGCCAGCGATTGATCGTCAGGGCCGCGCCGATCTCGCACGCCGCGGCGTCCCAGCCGTCGCACGCCCACAGGTCGCGGTCCTCGTGGTCGATGCAGCGGCGGTGGGTGAGTTCGGCGATGGCAGCCAGCCGGCGGGCGGCACTCTGGGCTTCGGCCCGTATTGCGCTGGTCATCGTGTCGACCAGGGAAGCGTCGTCGGCTTCCCTGGTTTCGATCACCAGTTCCTCGTACATATGTTCGATTTTAGCGATCTCGACCGCTTCAAACTACGTGGCAGGCGCAGATTGTGGATGAATCGCGTTCTGTGGATAACTTGCCGCCGCGCTCACGCGGCGGCGAGCACGTTCGGCTCATCAAGGTCGTCGTCGGTCCGACGCTGAGACCGCGCGGCCGCACGCACCACCAGCGCGAAGGCGACGGTGATCGGGATGACCGGGCCGTCCATGCCGCCGGCGAGAACGGCGTCGGCCGTCGTGAAGGCCGGCGGCACGATCTGCGCGTACAAGGCGGCCGCCGTCGGGGCCGCGGCGAAGCCCCACAACAGCCAGCGCCACTGCCGTTCGCGCGCCACATCTCCCGCGGCGCGGGCACGGAACACCCCACGTGCGGCGATTGCGATGCTGATCCAGGCCGGTACGAGATGAAAGAGCGCGAGGCCGTGCGGTATCGGCGCCGGCAGTCGCACCACGAGGCCGGCGTAGGCGAGTGAGCCGGCAATCGCCAATCCCACGGCAGCGCCGTACGTCCACCTTGGAGCCGAACACCTTGGAGCCGAACCGATTTGGGTGTCGGGTGACGATCGTTGCGTCAGCATGAACGCGAACACCGCGCTGCCGGGCGCGACGACGCCGAGGACGATGGAGCCCACGCCGATGTTGGTCAGCAGATCGTGTTGGGGGATCAGCGGCTGAATCCCGATCCAGATCACGCGCAGCAACGGCGCCGTCATCATCAGGGCGATGCCGTAGGTCATCCAGGCCCGGTGCGTGATCACGTCGCGGCGGCGGATCGCGTAGACCGCGTACCACGCGCTGCCGAGGGTGCCGATTGCCAAGGCGCGCAACTGGGTTTCGAATGCCGGGCCGATGAAGTGCTGGGCCGGCGGCGTGACGTACAGGAACACCAACGCGGTCAGCATGCTGATGGACATCAGTGCCAGATAGCTGCGGCCGATCCAGCGATGCACCGCCGGCCGGCGGTTGCGCAGCCGCGACGAGAACTGAAACAGCCCCAGAGTCAAGGCAAGTCCGGCCAACGTGGTGTGCACCATGAGAACCACGCGATGCTCGGCGTAGGCGCCGTGGCGTACCGACTCGACGGACCCGTCACCGATCGCGTAGTGATCACCGTTGATGACGGTGTTGACGGCGTCCTGCCAGCGCGCCAAGCCAGGGGCGAAAAGTGGCCAGGTGTAATTGAGTGCCAGCGGTACATAGAAGACGGCGATGGCGACCGTGAGCACGAAGAATCGCCGTGACACCGCGATTCCCTTGTGACCGTCCATTTGAACGTCAGATTCTAGGACCACCCACGGCAAACCCGCAGTATTTGCTGAATCGCAACGTCTGTGTGGTTTTGGGCGGTGGCACCCTCACTCGGCGCGCGCAGACAGCTCGCTCAGGAAGCCGCCCGCCATGACTGATCGACGGGGTCGAAGGCGATGGGCAGGGTGAGCGGTCCGCTCAGGCCCACCAACGGTTTCCACGGCACCGGCCCGGTCACGCGGGCGTTGGGCATGCGCTGGGTCATGAGGGCGAGCGCTTCGGCCAGCTCCATCTTGGCCAGGTGCACGCCGAGGCAGTAGTGCATCCCGGCGCCGAAGGTCTGCATCGCCGGGGCGCCCGCGCGGGTGATGTCGAGGCGGTCGGGATCGTCGTACACGGCGGGGTCGCGGTTGGCCGCGCCGGTGTTCACCTGCAGGAAAGTTCCTGCGGGAAACAGCATTCCGGCGAGTTCGACATCCTCGCGGGCCATCCGCAGCGAGCTGATCACGATGGGGGAGTGCCGCATGGTCTCTTCGACGGCACGGTCGGCCATATCCGGGTGCGCCCCCAGGAGCGCCCACTGGTCCGGGTGCTCACACAGGACCTGTACCGAAGCGGCCACCTGGTTGCGGGTGGTGTCGGTGCCGGCCGCCAGCAGGCCGGTGGACAGCATGCGCAGTTCGTCGGCACTGAGCCGGTCACCGTCCTCCTCGGCGCGGATGAGATCCGAGATCAGATCGTCGGTGAGATTGTCGCGCCGACGGGCAACCATGTCGTCGATGTAGTCATCAAGCGCGTCCCACGCGGTCAGGATCGCGGTCTCGTGTTCGGCGACGTGCCAGTCGAAGGCCTGCATGAAATCGTCCACCCAGGCCGACAATTGTGCCCAGTCCTCGGCGGGGGCGCCGAGCAGCGCACAGATGACCGGGGTCGGGTACTGGCGCGCGATATCGGTCACCACGTCGCAGTGCCCGCGGGCCACCTGGCGGTCGATCAGATCGCTGACGACGTCGACGACCGTGGTGCGCAGGCGTTCGATGGCGCGGCGGCTGAAGGCCGTCGCGATCAGTCGGCGCAGGCGGGTGTGTTCGGGACCGTCGATGCTGATGATCGATGCGCTGACGCGGTCCCACACCGGGCCCGACGTGATGCCCTGCGCCACGAGGAACATGCCCTGGGGTATCCGGAATCGCGGATCGCGCAGCACTTCGTGCGCGAGGTCGTAGGTCAGCACCTCCTGCCCGTGCGGCCCCATCGCGATCGGCGACTGCGCCCGCGCCGGCGCGAGGATCGCCTGCGCTTCGTCGGGGCTTTGCGCGCCCGAATAGTCGATCGCCGGAAGCGTGACGTCGAAGACGCTCGGAATACCGCTGGCAATGGTCATGCGTCGACTATCCGGCGTCGCGGCCGGCAGATCATCCGCCAAGTGGCGTATATCTGCGCGTCAGTTTGACGCGTCGTCTTCCAGCGCGTCCTCGATGACCTCGTCTCGCGGTGCGCAATCGCCGGCACCGGGTGTCAGGGTGGCGAGCGCGCCGGCTGTGACGGCCCGCCGGAGGGCATGCGCGGGGTCCGCGGTCCAACCCGCAGCCAGAACGCCGGCGAAGACATCACCCGCGCCGGTGGTGTCGACGGCTTCGACCCGGGGCGCCGGGACCTGTGTCTCACCGTCCGCCGTGCGGTGCTCCGCGCCGTCGGCGCCCCGCGTGATCACCAGGTGTGGGACGGGCCAATGCCATTGGGCGGCTTCGGTTTCGTTGACGATCACAACGTCGGTGACGGCGGCCAGCGCGGCGAGCACCTCCGGATCGGTGCCGGCAGGAGAGGCGTTCAGCACGACCGTCGCGCCGGCGTCCTTCGCCAGCCGCGCCGCCGCCAGCGCGGTGGCCGGCGGGATCTCCAGCTGCAGCAACAGCACGTCGCAATCGGCGACCACCGCGCGAACGTGTGCGGAGTCCAGGGTCAGGTGTCCGTTGGCGCCCGGCGCCACCACGATCATGTTTTCGGCGTTGTGGCCGACCATGATCGCCGCGGTACCACTCGGGACCGGCAGGCTGACGGTCGCGACCAGACCGACGCCGTTGTCCTGCAAGTGCTTTCGCAGCGCGCCGCCCGTGGCGTCGGCTCCGAGCGCGGCGACGAGCTGGACATCGGCACCCGCCCGGGCCGCCGCGACGGCCTGATTGCCGCCCTTGCCGCCGGGCTCCGAATGCAATGACGACGCCAGCACCGTCTGCCCCGGTCCCGGCAGGTCGGCCAAATCGAAGACCAGGTCCATGTTCACGCTGCCCACGACAGTGATGCGAGTCACCGGGCCACCGTAGCCCCGACCGGCCCGGACCGCCGATACCTCGTTACCCTGGGTTAATGAGTGTGCACGCAGCTACGGACACCGATCTGCGTCAGCAGGTGCATGACGCCGCCCGGCGGGCCCGCGTCGCGTCGCGCGTGCTGGCCACGCTGACCACCGAAGCCAAGAACCGCGCGCTGCACGCCGCGGCCGATGCCGTGCTCGCCGCCGCGGACCTGGTGCTCGCCGCCAACGCCGAGGACATCGACGCCGCACGCGCCGCCGGCACCGCCGAGGCGATGATCGACCGCCTGGCCCTGAACCCCCAGCGCCTCGACGGCATCGCCGCCGGATTGCGGCAGGTCGCCGGGCTGCCGGACCCCGTGGGTCAGGTGCTGCGCGGCAGCACGCTGCCCAATGGTCTGCAGATTCGTCAGCAGCGGGTGCCGCTCGGCGTGGTCGGCATGGTCTACGAGAGCCGGCCCAATGTGACGGTCGACGCCTTCGGGCTGGCGCTGAAGTCCGGCAACGCGGCGCTGCTGCGCGGCAGCTCGTCGGCAGCCCGGTCGAACGCGGCTCTGGTCACCGCACTGCGGGCGGCGCTGGCCGCCGAGGGCCTGCCCGAGGACGCGGTGCAGCTGCTGCCCAGCGAGGACCGCGCCAGCGTCACCCACCTGATCCAGGCTCGCGGGCTGGTCGACGTCGTGATCCCGCGCGGCGGCGCCGGCCTGATCGACGCCGTGGTGCGCGACGCCACCGTGCCGACCATCGAGACCGGTGTCGGCAACTGCCACGTCTACGTTCACGAGGCCGCCGATCTCGACATGGCCGAGAGCATCCTGCTGAACTCCAAGACCCGCCGTCCCAGCGTGTGCAACTCGGCCGAGACCCTCCTGGTGGACCGGGCCATCGCCGACACCGCGCTGCCGCGGCTGGTGACCGCGCTGCAGGACGCCGGGGTGACGGTGCATCTGGACCCGAGCGAAGACGAGCTGCGCGCCGAGTTCCTGTCGCTGGACATGGCGGTGGCCGTGGTGGACGGTGTCGACGGCGCCATCGCGCATGTCAACGAGTACGGCACCGGGCACACCGAGGCGATCGTCACGACCAATCTTGCTGCGGCCCAGCGGTTCTCCGAGCAGGTGGACGCTGCCGCCGTGATGGTCAACGCGTCGACGGCCTTCACCGACGGTGAGCAGTTCGGCTTCGGCGCCGAGATCGGCATCTCGACCCAGAAGCTGCACGCGCGCGGTCCGATGGGGCTGCCGGAACTGACCTCCACCAAATGGATCGTGTGGGGCGACGGCCAGACCCGGCCCGTGTAAGAGGAGAAGAACTTGAGTACACCCGCTCGTTCGGTGCCGCTGTTCGGCGAAAATGCCGCCATCGATGACGTCGCCAAGCGACTCACCGAAACCGGATACCTGCCCGACACCGCAACGGCCACAGCGGTTTTCCTGGCGGACCGGCTGGGCAAGCCGCTGCTGATCGAAGGACCGGCGGGTGTCGGCAAGACCGAACTGGCCCGGGCCATCGCCCAGTGCACGGGGTCGGAGCTGGTGCGGCTGCAGTGCTACGAGGGCGTCGACGAGGCCCGCGCGCTGTACGAGTGGAACCACGCCAAGCAGATCTTGCGCATCCAATCGGGTCAGCAGTCTGGTGACTGGGACCAGACCAAGATGGACGTGTTCAGCGAGGAGTTCCTGCTGAGCCGGCCGCTGCTGACGGCCATCCGCCGCACCGAGCCCACCGTGCTGCTGATCGACGAGACCGACAAGGCCGACATCGAGATCGAAGGCCTGCTGCTGGAGATCCTGTCCGACTTCGCCGTCACCGTGCCCGAACTCGGCACCATCACGGCGCAGCAGACACCGCTGGTCGTGCTGACGTCGAACGCCACCCGTGAACTGTCCGAGGCGCTCAAGCGTCGCTGCCTGTTCCTGCACATCGACTTCCCTGACCCCGATCTGGAACGGCGCATCCTGCTGTCCCGGGTGCCCGAGCTGCCGGAGAAGATCGCCGACGAGCTGGTCCGGATCATCGGTGTGCTGCGCGGCATGCAGCTCAAGAAGCTGCCGTCGGTCGCCGAGACCATCGACTGGGGCCGGACGGTGCTGGCGTTGGGCATGGACACCATCGATGACGAGATGATCGCCGCGACGCTGGGTGTGGTGCTCAAACACCAGTCAGATCAGCAGCGCGCCATCGGCGAGTTGAAGCTGAACTAGGGGAGTCCGCATGGCCGTCGCCCGCACGCCCGCGCAACCGCTTGCCCCGCATGGCATTCCGGGCCACCTCGTGGGGTTCGTGGAGGCCCTGCGCAAGGTGGGCATCAACGTCGGGCCGTCGGAGACCGTCGACGCCGGCCGGGTGATGGCCACCCTGGGACTGGGTGACCGCATGGTGCTGCGCGAGGGTCTGGCGTGTGCGGTGCTGCGCCGGCCCGACCACCGCGAGACGTACAACGCGCTGTTCGACCTGTGGTTCCCCGCGGCCATGGGGGATCGGGCGGTCTTGGAACTCGACGACGACGAGGATCCGGAGAACCGGCCCGACCGGATCCCGCCCGAGGACGTCGAGGGCATGCGCGCGGCGCTGATCGACCTGCTGTCCGACGCGGACATGGCGAACCTTGACGACCGCCTGATGGCGATGATCGCGCAGATCGTCGACGCCTACGGCAAGTACAACTCGAGTCGCGGCCCGTCGTACTCGTCGTATCAGGCGCTCAAGGCCATGGGGCTGGACCAGCTCGAAGGCAAGCTGCTGGCCGGACTGCTGGCGCCGTACGGCGACGAGCCCACGCCCACGCAGGAGCAGATCGCCAAAGCGATTGCCGCCAAGCGTATTTCGCAGCTGCGGCACATGGTCGAGTCGGAGACCAAGCGGCGCACCGCCGAGCAGATCGGCCGCGACCACGTGCAGACCTACGGTATTCCGCAGCTGGCCGAGAACGTCGAATTCCTCAGGGCGTCAGGCGATCAGCTGCGGCAGATGCGTAATGTCGTTGCGCCGCTGGCCCGTACGCTGGCCACCCGGCTCGCGGCGCGTCGGCGTCGTTCCCATGCCGGCCAGATCGACCTGCGCAAGACACTGCGCAAGTCGATGTCGACCGGCGGCGTGCCCATCGAGGTCGTCCTCAAGAAACCGCACCCGGCCCGTCCCGAGCTGGTGGTGCTGTGCGACGTGTCCGGCTCCGTCGCGGGCTTCAGCCACTTCACGCTGATGCTGGTGCATGCCCTGCGTCAGCAGTTCTCGCGGGTGCGGGTCTTCGCCTTCATCGACACCACCGACGAAGTCACCGAGCTGTTCGGCCCCGACGCCGACCTGGCCGTCGCGGTGCAGAAGATCACCCGCGAGGCCGCCGTCTACACGCGGGACGGGCACTCGGACTACGGCCACGCGTTCGTCTCGTTCATGGACAAGTGGCCCAATGCGCTCTCGCCCCGCACGGCCCTGCTGGTGCTCGGCGACGGCCGCAACAACTACCGCAACCCGCAGGCCGACCTGCTGGCACACATGGTGAACGCCAGCCGGCACGCGCACTGGCTCAACCCCGAGCCCAAGCACCTGTGGGGCAGCGGCGACTCGGCGACGGCCAAGTACCAGGACGTCATCACCATGCACGAATGCCGGTCCGCGAAGCAGCTCGCGTCGGTGATCGACAACCTGCTGCCCGTCTGATTCCCGCAAACACGCACGTTCGCGGGTATCAGGGGCTCCAGTAAGCTGGCCAATCGTGACTCGACGCAGGCTGGGCGTGATGGGTGGGACGTTCGACCCCATCCACCATGGACACCTCGTCGCGGCCAGCGAGGTGGCCGACCTGTTCGAACTCGACGAAGTGATCTTCGTGCCGACCGGGCAGCCCTGGCAGAAGCGCGATCGGCACGTCACCGCCGCCGAGGACCGGTACCTGATGACGGTCATCGCGACGGCCGCCAACCCACGGTTCTCCGTGAGCCGCGTCGACATCGACCGTGGTGGCCCGACCTACACCAAGGACACTCTGCGCGACCTGGCCCGGCAGAACCCGGACACCGACCTGTTCTTCATCACCGGCGCCGACGCGCTGGCCTCGATCCTGTCGTGGCAGAACTGGGAGGAACTGTTCTCCACGGCCCGGTTCATCGGGGTCAGCCGGCCCGGCTACGAGCTGGACGGGAAACACATCGAGGCGGCACAGAAAGAACTGCCGCTCGACGCCCTGACCCTGGTCGAGGTGCCTGCGCTGGCCATCTCGTCGAGCGACTGCCGTCGCCGCGCCCAGGCCAACCGGCCCATCTGGTACCTGGTGCCCGACGGCGTCGTCCAATACGTGTCCAAACGTGGCCTCTATCAAGCCACGAACAAGCAGGAGAGTTCATGACCGCCACCCCCGAAGCCCTGAGCATGGCGACGGTCGCCGCCCGCGCGGCGTCCGCCAAGCTGGGCGAGAACATCAGCGTCATCGACGTCTCGGATCAGTTGGTCATCACCGACTACTTCGTCATCGCTTCCGCGTCCAACGACCGCCAGGTCAACGCCATCGTCGACGAGGTCGAGGAGAAGATGCGCTGGGCGGGCCACAAGCCGGCCCGTCGCGAGGGTGCCCGCGAGGGCCGCTGGGTGCTGCTCGACTACGTCGACATCGTGGTGCACATCCAGCACCAGGAGGAGCGCGAGTACTACGCGCTCGACCGGCTGTGGCGGGACTGTCCGGCCGTCGAGGTCGACCTCGACGGTGAGCTGCCGGTCAACCCCGACGGAGACGACGCATCCGACGAGTCCGCCGAGGGCCGAGAGTGAGGAACCGCCGCCTCCTGCTGCTGCGTCACGGTCAGACGGAGTACAACGCCACGAGCCGGATGCAGGGCCAGCTCGACACCGACCTCAGTGATCTGGGCCGGGCGCAGGCGGTGGCGGCGGCCGAGGTGCTGGCCAAGCGTCAGCCCCTGGTGATCGTGTCCTCCGATCTGCGCCGCGCCCTCGACACCGCGACGACGCTGGGGGAGCAGGCCGGGATGCCGGTGTCGATCGATGAGCGGCTACGCGAGACACACCTCGGGGACTGGCAGGGCCTGACCCATCACGAGGTCGACGACATTGCGCCCGGTGCGCGGCTGGCCTGGCGTGACGATGCCCGCTGGGCGCCGCACAACGGCGAGAGCCGGGTGGACGTGGCGAACCGCGCCCTTCCGGTGGTGCAGGAGCAGCTGCGCAATCTGCCCGAATGGGGTGTCGACGAGGTCGACCGCCCCGTGGTGCTCGTCGCGCACGGCGGGCTGATCGCCGCGCTGACCGCGGCCCTGCTGGAGCTGCCGGTCGACAACTGGCCGATCCTCGGCGGCATGGGCAACGCCAGCTGGGTGCAGCTGTCGGGGCACAGTGCCGGACTGGCCGACGACGATCCGGTGAAGTGGCGCCTGGATGTGTGGAACGCCTCGGCTCAGGTGGCCAACGATGTCCTCTGACACGCCGACTGCCTCGCAGAAGCCTGTCCTTCTCGTCTTCTGCGACTCGCTGTCCTACTACGGGCCGACCGGCGGGCTGCCGTCCGACGATCCACGCATCTGGCCCAACATCGTTGCGTCCCAACTCGGTTGGGACCTCGAGCTGATCGGCCGCATCGGCTGGACCTGCCGCGACGTGTGGTGGGCCGCGACGCAGGATCCGCGGTCGTGGGCGGCGTTGCCGAAGGCCGGCGCGGTGATCTTCGCGACGTGCGGCATGGACTCGCTGCCGTCGCCGTTGCCGACGGCACTGCGGGAACTGATCCGCTACGTGCGGCCGCCGTGGCTGCGCCGCATCGTGCGCGACGGTTACGGCTGGCTGCAGCCGCGGCTGTCACCGATCGCGCGGCCCGCGCTGCCGGCGCACCTGACGGTCGAATATCTCGAAGAGACCCGCGGGGCAATCGATTTCAACCGCCCGGGCATTCCGTTCGTCGCCACCATCCCGTCGGTGCACATCGCGGAGACCTACGGCAGCTCGCACCGCTGGCGCGACGCCACCGTCGCGGCGATCACCGATTGGGCTGAGGGGAAGCAGATTCCGGTCGTCGACCTCAAGGCCGCCGTCGGTGACGAGGTGATGTCGGGCCGCGCCAACCCGGACGGTATCCACTGGAACTTCGAGGCGCACCGTGCCGTCGCCGAACTGATGCTCAAGGGGCTGGCCGAGGCCGGTGTGGTGTCGCAGCGGACCGACGACTAGCCATGGCAGTGGTGGTGGTCACCGACTCGTCGGCTCGGCTTGACCCAGATGAGTTGAAGCGCTGGGACATCCGGGTCGTGCCGCTGCATGTGCTGCAGGACGGCACCGACTACCAGGACGGGATCGACCCGATTCCGCAGGACATCCAGGACCGGTCGCATGTGTCCACCTCGGGCGCGGCGCCCGCGGATCTGACCGACGTCTACAAGCAGGCGCTGGCCGACAGCGGCGGCGACGGCGTCGTGGCGGTGCATCTGTCGGCCGGTCTGTCGAGCACGTTCAGTTCCGCCGCGGCCGTGGGCCGTGAGCTGGGTTCGTCTGTGCGCGTGGTCAATTCGCGATCGGCGGCGATGGGGGTCGGCTTCGTCGCGCTGGCTGCAGCCCGCGCTGCAGCGGCCGGCGCGGATCTGGATGCCGTTGAGGCGCTGGCGCGTGCGGAATCCGGGCGGCAGCACGGGTTCATCGTCGTCCACCGTTTGGACAACCTGCGGCGTAGTGGCCGCATCGGCACCGCCGCGTCCTGGCTCGGCACCGCATTGTCGCTGAAGCCGTTGCTGCAGTTGGACATCGACGGCCGGCTGATGCTCGATCAGCGAATCCGAACCGTGGCCAAGGCTCATGCCGCGATGATCGAACGGGTGGTCGCGCTGGTCGGTGAGCGGCCCGCAGCGATCGCCGTACACCACGTCGACAACCACGACGACGCCGCGCAGATCGGCGCCGCACTGACTTCCCGCCTGCCCCAGGTCGATTCACTTGTCGTGACCGACATGGGGCCGGTGCTGGCGGTGCATGTCGGCTCCGGCGCCGTCGGCGTCATCGTCAATACGCAGGACTAGCGGCCCCGGCAGCGGGGAGCTTTTCCGGCAGTCGGCCAACAACTACGCGGGTAAGCGCGCGGCGCTGGTCGGTTTTCGAGTACCCGTCTACTCGCGATCCGGCGCCGTCGTCGTCGCACTCTGAAATCCCGCGCGGCACTCCGTCGCCGCGAACCCCGATTGAAAGGTGACGACGATGAGCCACACACTGAACCTCGGCTGGACCCACGCCCTGCCGTTTCACGCACCCACGGTGCCCCAGTGGATCACCAACATGGAGCGCTCCGTCGGCCAGGCCATGCACCGGCTGGCCGACGAGCACCACCCGGAGAACCCGGTCTACGAGACACACTTCGACTTCATCGAAGACGCGCTCATGGCGCGCGAAATGTACCGGCTGTGAATGCTTTTGGACTAGCCGGCGAACCGGCCGGTGACCGGCGGCAGATCTTTTAGCGTCAGGATGCCCGGCGCTGCCGCCACCACCGCAGGTACTGCGTTGGTGGCCGGCAGCGCGGTGTAGATCATGCCGAGACCGTTGAGGCTCACCTCGCTCCAGTCCTTCGACGGCAGGCAGTACACGACTGTGCGCATGTTGGGCACGCCGAACACCTGGATCACGTGACCGTGCGCCACGGGCTTCGGCGGGGTGACGTGCTCGCCCATGATCCAGTTGAAGCCGACGCTGACGACGTTCTTGTCGCCGACCCAACCGCGGTGATAGCCGTAGACGCTGGCGACCGTGCCCTTGGGGATCTGCATGAACCCGAGGTCGGAATCCTCGGTCGCCGGGGTGAAGGTGACGTCGAAGGTGATCCGGTCCAGCTTGGCTCCGATGGCATCGGCCATCATCGCGGCTGACTCGGCGAACACCTCGCTCTCCAGGCGCACGCTCTCGGCCAGGCCCGGTGTCTCGGGGTCCTTGCCGAAACCCATCGCGGCCATGGTGCCGGCCGATTCGTAGACGCCGCAGTCGACCGACTCGGTGATACGGATTTCGTCGACGCTCTCGCACGCGCTGGACAGCACCATGCCCATCATGTTCGTCAGGCCGGGGTGTGCGCCGCTGCCGAAGATCGTGGAATTGCCTGCCTCGCAAGCCTTCTGGATGCGCGCGAGGTCCTCTGGGCTCTGCTTGCCGCCGGTGATCCAGGCTGCGGTCGAACACACATTGATGCCCGATTCGAGCAGGCGGACCAGCTCGTCGACGCTGGGCCAGATCGGGTTGTAGCAGCAGGCATCCGGCTTGAGCGCCACCAACTCTTCGATGTCGTTGGTGGCCTTGATTCCGGTGGGTTCGGGCCAACCGGCCAGTTCGGCGGCGTCCACCCCGACCTTCTCGGCGCCGTACGCGTAGACGCCGACCAATTCCATGTCGTCACGGGCGATGATGGCGTGCAGGGATCGCTTGCCGATGTTGCCGGTGGTCCACTGGATGACGCGGAGCGGGCGGTCGGTGGTCATGGAGGCCTCCTCGTTGGGGCTGTGCTTTCGCTAGACACTATGCCGCAGGTGTCTACCCGGTGGTCCCGGTGGTGGGCTGGAGCCGGCGGCGGTGCGAACCCGTCAGGCCGCGGAGACGTGCAGGACTTCGTAGGCGGCCATGTGGGTCAAGGTCTGATCGGGCTCCTCTGTCGAGAGTTCGACCTGGATGAGGGTCCAGCTGGTTATATCGACAGCGGTCACGAGGGCCACAGTGGTGTCTTCGACGTGCTCGAGAAACCGTTGGGTGATCGGATCCAGGCAATCGGACGGTGCGGCAGCGGAAGGCAGCGACGCAGACTTCACGGTGAGGCTGCGGGCTTGTGCGTAGGCGGCGGGGCCGTGGACGATCTTGTGAAGCGTCCAGTCTTGGATCGGTTGCCGGCCGAAGTCTCGAACGATGGCGGAATAGCCCGGCTCGCCCCAGCAAAAGTTGCGCATGCCGTCGATGTCGCGCCAGACATAGAACGGGGCGTACGCGTTTCGGGGAGCGCCTTGGGATTTCTCCTGGATCAAGTAGGCCTTGAACTCGAGGCTGGCGAAGCCGTCGAAGAGGTGGCCGGTCCTGCGCACCCGGTTCCGGATGATGCCCATGTCGTAGTCGGTGGGCAATGCGATCTGATATTGCATGGCGTACATCAGTGATGCCTCTTGGTCGCCTGGACGTGGGCCCGGTCAGCAACAGGCTCGTACCACGTTGTGGTGGTTCCGTCGGTTGCGGTCTCCTGATGGGCCACGTGGGTCATGGCGGCATGCCCAGCTACGGCGGTCATCGCAGATTCCGGCTCTGTAGGAGGCCTGCAGCTCCTTGTACCGCCGCCTCGAAAGCAGCTGGGTCCTGTTGCGCCCGCGCGAGGACGTAGCCTCCCTGGACGGTCGCGACCACCATGGATGCGAGCTGATGTGCGTCTGTGGCGGCGGGGAACTCGCGCTCGTCAATGCCCTGGCCAATGACCTGAGCGATGCGGTCGACCAACCAGCCGAGGGTCTCTGCAACCGGGCGGAGAAGATCTGGTGTCGCCAAAACATCGGCGTCGTAGGTCATGCGCCCCATGCGGCAGCCCCGCAACGAATCGCGCTGGCGTTCTAGGTAAGCGATCACCCGCTCGAGTGCCGTCCCGTCACCCGAGAGTAGAAGGTCAGCTTCGGCGCGCATCGTGGCTGCGCTCTCTGCCAAGGCTGTGGCCGCGAGCTCCTGTTTTCCGGCGAAGTGGTGGTACATGCTGCCCTGCCCTGCTTCCGCGCGGCTCAGGATGTCCTTTGGGCTGGTTGCCGCATAACCGCGTTCCCAGAGCAGCTCTTGAGTCGCGTTCACAAGACGGGCGCGTGTTTGCACAATCACGAAACATACGTACTAGTAGTTACAGTCGTCAAGTGAAAGGGTCCCGATTGCTGTGAGCCTGCGGGCGGACGGGCGCAGGGTGCGGAGGTTCAAGCGTCGCGGGAACGTCCAGCATCCGACATGGAGAGGCCTCGTCAGAACGGTCTGTGAGCTGGAGTCCGGTCACCCGTGCCAAATCCGGTCGTGCTCGGCGTGGGTCGACAGATACGCCCCGGGCTGGAAATGCGTGTCGTAGAACCCGAGGTCGATGTGTTGTGCCTGAAGGTAATTCATGATGTGCACGGTGGGTACGGTGCCGGGAAACTTGCCGAACGTATCGTCGATGTATTGCGCGGCGATGGTGAGCAAGGTGATGAACTGCTCGTCGTGCCCAGCCGCGGCCGAACGCACGGCCCGCGAATCCCGCCACGGCCCTGGGGTGTCCGGGTGAAAAGGCCCGCCGGGGCCGAATTTTCGGTCGGCGAAGGCGCGCACCGCAGCCGCGATGTCCGGGTAGTGCGGGCGGCTGTACGTTTCGAAAACGCCGTCCAGCCCCGTCGGATTGGGCAGTGCCCACCGTTCGTCGGTTTGGACGTTGAATCCCAGCGCGGGAACCTCCGGGTCGCCGGACGCGCCGAGGATGGTGAGCCGGTCGATACCGTCGAACGTCCAACCGCCCAGGCCCAGCGCCCCGAGTAGTAGGTGCCCGTTGTAGACGCTCGTCATCAACTCGGCGGTGGCTTCCGTGAGCGAGTACTGCTCGACGAAGGTCAGTGGGAAAGGGTCGTCGTCCCGGTGCGCCAGACCCGCGGCGGCCTCCTTCAATCCCGGGATCGGCCGGTTGTTGACGTCGTCATAGATCAGGTAGCCGTTCTGCAGGAAGAACGCCAGATTGGCCAAGAGATGTTGTGCGATGTCGGCGACCGGGATGACCAGCAGGGAGCCGGGGTGATTGGCGATCCACGTGTTGTGGCCTTCGAGGTACGGCTCCGACCGTGGAATGTGGATGCGATCGGTGGAGAGCTGGCGATAGGACGACGCCGTCGCGGCCAGCCAGTCGTCGATGTCGACCACGCCGTCGTTGACCGGCACTGTCGGTGCCGTGTCTCGGGACGACAGGAAGTAGGTGCCCGAGTCATCGGTGAAGAAGAACTCGACGATCTCGAAACCCGCGGCTGACGGGAACGTGCGACCTGATGCCGACCCGCTGTAGTTCGGGAACGCCGGTGCATATCCGGGATGGTGACTGATCCCGAAATGCCAGCCGGTTACACCGGTTACCGTCGCGAGGATCAGTGCGCGTTCGACCTCGTCGAGTGGTTCGACGTCGCGGCTACTGGTGTAGGCCAACGGTCCCGATGGGATGGAGCCGCCGACGGGGAAGCGCCGCGACCGCCTGCCCTGGATCGCGCTCAACAGCGGGAAGCTCGCCGCCGCGGCCAGCGCTTCGCGTTGCTGTGCGGTCAAACTCAAACGTGGCGAAGGTATTTGGGTCGTCATGGTCACCCCGACTCTAGGGCTCGCGGCGCATGTCGGCCCACAGTTCGGCGCACCACGATGCCAATTTTGGCGGCGATCGATCCGGTTGGGATCGAAGCCGCCCACTTTTATCCACAGAACGCGATTGATCCACAGGCCGCGCGTTGGGCGGCCTTTTGGCGCCGTTCCGGTCGGACGCGGTGCTTAACGTCGCGGGCATGGTCACTCAGACACCGGTCGATCGGGCGCAGCGCCGGCTGGCCGCGCAGCCCGGCGACGCGACGGACCCCGACGCAGAGCCCGACTCGAACGACGACACCTCGCTGTCGCGGTGGTTGCCCGACGCCATGCCTGGCAAGTCGGGGTGGCTCGCGACGGTGCGGGCCGACCCCGGGCGTGCGGGCGTCATCGCGCTCGCCGTGGTCGGCGTGGTCGCGGTCCTGGTGACCGTCATCGCAGTGCTCGGCGATGACAAGCCGCCGGTGACCGCGGCGAAACTGCCACCCGTACAGATGGTTTCGTCCTCCGTGCCTGGGACGCCCGCGCCCGCGGCCAAGGCTGAGGACGTCGTGGTCAGTGTGGCGGGCCTGGTTCACAAGCCGGGGCTGGTGACGCTGCCCGCCGGCGCCCGCATCGCTGACGCCGTCACCGCAGCTGGGGGAGCGCTGGCGGGAGCCGACCTCGTCGGGCTGAACATGGCCCGCAAGGTGGCCGACGGGGAGCAGATTCTGGTCGGCATCACCGCGCCGTTGGGTTCGCCCGCGGTGATGCGTAGTTCGGCGGGCGCGACGTCGGGGCCACCGGAGAAGGTGCCGCCCGGCGACGGAAGAGGCAGTGGTGCACAAGGACCCGTTGATCTGAACACCGCGACGGAGGAGCAGCTCGACGGTCTGCCCGGCATCGGTCCGGTCATGGCGAAAGCGATTGTGGCGTGGCGTGGTGCCAACGGCCGGTTCGCGAGTGTCGACCAGTTGGGCGAGGTCGACGGCATCGGGCCGGGCCGGCTGGAGAAACTGCGTGCCCTGGTCAAGGTGTGACGGCCAGCCCCGCGCCGGATGTCCCCGGCATCGACCTGCGGCTGGTGCCGGCCGCCGTGACGTGCTGGACGGTGACGGCGGCCGGCGTGTGGTGGGGGCCGTGGGCGGCGCTGGCGGCGGTGGTTGTTGCGGTGGCGGGCACCGTGGGAGTCGGGCTGTGGATGGGCTCGGTGCGCTGGCCCGCGGTGCTCGCCGTGGCGGCGGTGGGTGCGGCATTCGCGATTGTCGCGACGGTGCGGGTACACGCGGTCGACACCCACCCTTTGGCGGCGCGGTTCGGCACGACGGTGACGGTGACCGTCACGCCGTCGGAGTCGCCGAAGACCATCCAGGGTGGCCGCCTCATGTTCGCGGCGTCGTTGCAGAGGCTTCAGGAGGCCGAATCATCCGGGCGGGTCATGGTTTTCGCGCCGGCCGTCGGGTATTCGGAGGTCGGCGTGGGCCGCCCGATGGCGTTCCGGGCCAGGGTCACCCGGCCGAAGCGGCGCGACCTGTCGGTGGCGGTGCTGGCCGCCGTGGGCGCGCCCCGGTTCGGGACAGCCTCGACCGGGCAGCGCGCGGCGGCACACGTGCGGGCCGAATTCGGCGAGGCCGCGCGACTGGCGTTGCCGCCCGATCAGGCCGCGATGCTCCCTGGTCTGGTGCTCGGTGACGTGTCGGCGGTCGAGTCGGACACGACGGCCGCGTTCCGCCGGGCGGGGTTGACGCACTTGACGGCGGTCTCGGGCGCGAATGTGACCATCGTGTGCGGCGCGGTGCTCCTCAGCGCGGCGTTGGTGGGTCCGCGGATGGCAGTGGCGCTGGCCGCGGTCACGCTGTTCGCGTTCGTCGTCATCGTGCAACCTTCGCCGAGCGTATTACGGGCCGCGGCAATGGGTTCGGTGATGTTGCTGGGCATGCTGGTGCATCGGCGGCGGCAGGCGATCCCCGCGTTGTCGGCCAGCGTGCTGGTGCTCATGGTGCTCTCGCCGGCGCTCGCGGTGGACGCGGGCTTCGCGCTGTCCGTGGTGGCGACGGCGGGCCTCGTGGTCATCGCGCCGGGATGGTCGCGCCGACTGGTGGGCCGCGGTTGGCCGAAGCCGCTCGCCGACGCCGTGTGCGTCGCCGTTGCCGCACAACTCGTGACGGCGCCGTTGGTAGCGGCGATCTCGGGTAGCCTCAGTCTGGTCGCGGTGGCGGCCAATCTCCTTGTCGCCCCGGTTATTCCACCCATCACGATCCTCGGCACCGCGGCTGCGGCGGTGGCGTGGTGCTGGCCGGCCGCGGCGCAACTGTTGATCCGGTTCACCGGACCCGAACTGTGGTGGTTGTTGCATGTCGCGCGGCGGAGTGCCGCGGTTCCGGGCGCGGCGGTGAGTGTCCCGTCAGGTTGGGGCGGCGCGCTGCTGCTCGGCGCGACGACAGTGGGCGGCGCGCTGCTGCTGGCCGCGTGGCGCCGGCGACGGGGAAATGCGATCCGGCCATGAACTGGCGCGTCGCGTAGCAGAATTATTGACGTGGATGACGATCCGGCCGGGTCCGTGGCAGCGGCAGTTGCGGCGCTCGAAGCGGCGGGCGTCGGGACCCTGATCGGCACCGTGGTCAATGCCGCAGGCCTGACACAGGTCAAGGTGGTTCCGCTGAACCGGGTGGCGGTTTTCGCCGAGCATGGGTTGGGTACCAGCCCGACGTGGCACGTCTTCGCCATCGACCAGGCCGGCATCGTGGTGAGCGATGAGATCGGTGTGGTCGGGGACCGGCTGGTCCGTGTTGACCTGACGGGGCGGGCCCTCTTGGGGGACGGCCTCGCCTGGGCGCCAGGTGCGTTCTTCACCCAGGACGGCAACGCGGACCCGTACTGCGGTCGCGCTGTGCTGCAACGGGTTACGCAGCGATTGGCCGCGGCCGGGCTGACGGCCGTGGTCGGGCACGAGGTGGAGTTCGTGCTCGTCGGCTCCGACGGCGCGCAGCTGCCGGCCAACCTGTGGGCGCAGTATGGGCTGGCCGGCGTGCTCGAATTCGAGGGTTTCGTCCGGGACGTGATGGACGCGGCCGCCGCCGCAGGGTTGTCGATCGAACAGTTCCATCCCGAGTACGGAGCCAACCAATTCGAATTCTCGCTGTTGCCCCGCGATCCGGTGGCCGCCGCGGACCAGCTGGTGCTCGCGCGCGTCATCATCAGCCGCGTCGCCCGCCGCCACGGCCTGCGCGTCAGCCTGTCTCCGGTGCCGTTCGCCGGCAGTGTGGGTTCCGGTGCACATCAACACTTTTCACTGAATCGTGACAGTGTGCCGGTGTTCTCCGGTGGCTCAGGGGAGCGCGGTATGACCGATGCCGGCGAGTCGGCCATAGCGGGGCTGCTAGCCGGTCTGCCTGACGCGCAGGGCGTGCTGTGTGGCTCGATCGTGTCCGGTCTGCGAATCCAGCCGGGAAGTTGGTCCGGCGCCACCGTCTGCTGGGGCACCGAGAACCGGGAGGCCGCCGTGCGCTTCGTCAGCGCCGAGTCCGGAAATCCGCATGGCGCCAACGTCGAGGTCAAGATCGTCGACCCGTCGGCCAATCCGTACCTGGCGTCGGCGACCATCCTCGGCCTGGCGCTCGACGGCATCACCCGCGAACTGCCGCTGCCGCCCGAGGTCACCGTCGACCCCGGGTCCCTGAAGCAAGCCCAGCGCGAGCACGCCGGCGTGGTGACGCTGCCGGCGAAGCAGCCCGAGGTGCTCGATGCGCTGCGGCACAGCGCCGTGGTCCGCGACATCCTCGGGGACGCGCCGATCGACGCCGTGCTGGGTGTGCGCGGCTACGAACAGCAGAACTACGGCGGCCTGTCCGACACCGAACTGGCCGAGAAGTTCCGGCTGGCGTGGAGTGTGTGAGGGTTCAGTTGTCCAACGGCCCGGTGAGGAAGTCGTCCAGCGCTTCACCGAACGGCGCGATTTCGAAGTCAGGTTCGTAGTAGGTGATTGCTTGTCCTGCTGGGAGATCCGGAGAGACATACAGGGCAGTTTCGTCATTGACGCCGGTGAGGAATATCAAGCGTTGGGTGCCGGGGAACGGCACGTCTTCGAACCATTCGATGATCTCGTTGGTGTCGGGCGGCTGAAACCAGCGGGCTGCGAGTGTGACCATGCCAGACGGCGAAACCAATCCGTTGGACTCGCCGTCGAATGTGGCGTAGCCGGCGTGAACCTGGCGTAGGAATGTTTGTACCGGCGTGGGGAGGGTTGCGAAGAAGGGGGGGTCGATGTCTCCGAAGGTGCGAGGATCATCACCCGCCCATACACGTAGTTCTCCTTCGTCGGTGCGCAGGACGTAGTCGAGAGAGGGTGCGCTGTAGTACCTGTGCTTGGCCACTCGCACGTCGACGAGCGCAGTCTGCAGCGAGTGCGCATAGCGCGGGATTAATGCGAGGAAGTCCGCGTTCCACAATTCCAGGGCCGCGTGTTTCCGTTCGTCGGGGTCAGTAGATTCGGCCACGGGCCACCAGGCTTCGGGAATGAGCTGCCGCGTCGTTGCCCCTGGTTCAAGAATCCGAACCTCGCTCAATTGCCAGTCCGCGACTGCGGCAATGAGAGTTTCCTCATCGATGCCAGTCATGGTCCCCTCCCTGGCATCACCAATCGCGCATTGCAACCCTAACCCGGTATTCGCAACCCGCACTGCGCTGATTGTCTGCCCGCCATGAAACGATCAACGGGTGAGTGGATCGACCGAGGCGTTGCATCTGGTGTTGGGCGACGAGGAACTGCTGGTCGAGCGGGCGGTGGCGGACGTACTGCGGAACGCGCGCAAGCAGGCCGGCAACGACAACGTGCCGGTCGACCGGCTGCGGGCCGGTGACGTGTCCACCAGCGAGCTCGCCGAGCTGCTGAGCCCGTCGCTGTTCGCCGAGGAACGTGTGGTGGTCCTCGAGTCTGCCGCCGAAGCCGGCAAGGACGCCGTCGCCCTCATCGCCGACGCGGCAGCCGACCTGCCGGGCGGCACCATGCTCGTCGTCGTGCACTCCGGTGGTGGCCGCGCGAAGGCGCTGGCCGATCAGCTGAAAAAGCTTGGCGCCGAGGTACATCCGTGCGCGAAGATCACCAAGGCCGCCGAGCGCGCCGACTTCGTGCGCAAGGAATTCCGGTCGTTGAAGGTGAAGGTCGGTGACGACGCCATCAATGCCGTGCTCGACTCGGTCGGATCGGACATCCGCGAACTGGCGGCGGCGTGCTCGCAGCTGGTGGCCGACACGGGCGGTCAGATCGATGCGGCGGCGGTACGGCGCTACCACTCCGGTAAGGCGGAGGTGAACGGGTTCGACATCGCGGACAAGGCGGTTTCGGGCGATGTCAGTGGTGTCGCCGAGGCGTTGCGCTGGGCGATGGCCGGCGGCGTGCCGCACGTGGTGCTGGCCGATGCGCTGGCCGAGGCCGTGCACTCGATTGCGCGGGTCGGCGGTCAGTCCGGTGACCCCTACCGGTTGGCGGGGGAGTTGGGGATGCCGCCGTGGCGCGTGCAGAAGGCGCAGAAGCAGGCGCGGCGCTGGAACCGGGACACCGTGGCCGAGGCACTGCGGGTGGTGGCGGCGCTGAACGCCGACGTCAAGGGTGTGGCGGCCAACGCCGACTACGCGCTGGAGTCGGCGGTGCGGCGCGTCGCCGAGTTGGCCGACAGCTAGTCCGGACACAACAAAACCGCGGCCCGGTGAACGGGCCGCGGTTTCGCGAAAGCTACCGGCTCAGATCAGAGCTTGTTGAAGGCCAGGGTCAGCGCCGACTTCTTGTTGGCGGCCTGGTTCTTGTGGATGACACCCTTGGTGGCGGCCTTGTCCAGCTTGCGGTTGGTGGCGACGAGCAGCTCGCCGGCCTTTTCCTTCTCGCCCGCCTCGACGGCCTCACGGAAACCGCGGATGGCCGTACGCAGCGCCGACTTCACCGACTGGTTGCGCAGACGTGCACGCTCGTTGGTGCGGATGCGCTTTTCCTGCGACTTGATGTTGGCCACGCGTGTCGTTCCTTCTAAATCTCAATTTGGGCATGCACGGGGACGAGCATGCTCGGTCTTAAGTCTGCGCTCTTCGCCCGTCAACGGGCAGCGACTGTTCAGGTTACCAGCGTCCATGCGAAAACCCCAAAGCGCGGCATGCGCGCACTGGCCGGCGACGACCCCGAGCATATCCGTGAATGCCAAGTTGCCCTGCCGAAACTGCCAGGTTGATGCAGCATGTCTGCCATGAGCCCACGGACATCGCACAGTGGTCCCGCGCGGACGCGGCCGACCTCCCCAGGGAATCGCTACGACGGTGTGTTCGACGGCTACGACGACGTCGACAGTTATGCCGCCGCGTACGACGAGATGTTCGACGCCCAGGGTGCCGTCCGGGGTCTCTACAAGGGCGTCTTCGCCGAATTGGCGCCATCGGACACGTCCGAGCTGGCAGCCCGGTCGGAAGCGCTCGGCCGCGCGTTCACCGACCAGGGCATCACATTCTCGCTGTCCGGTCAGGAGCGGCCGTTTCCGCTGGACCTGGTGCCCAGGGTCATCTCGGCCGCCGAGTGGTCGAAGCTGGAAAAGGGCATCAAGCAGCGGGTCAAGGCGCTCGAGATGTACCTCGACGACGTCTACGGCGACCAGGAAATCCTGCGCGACGGGGTCATCCCGCGCCGGCTGGTGACCTCGTGCGAGCACTTCCACCGCGAGGCCGCCGGGATCGTCCCGCCCAACGGCGTCCGCATCCACGTCGCGGGCATCGACCTGATCCGGGACGACAAGGGCGACTTCCGGGTGCTCGAGGACAACCTGCGCTCGCCGTCGGGGGTGTCCTACGTGATGGAGAACCGGCGCACCATGGCCCGCGTCTTCCCCAACCTCTTCGCGACGCACCGGGTGCGGGCGGTCGGTGACTACTCGTCGCACCTGCTGCGGGCGCTGCGCAACGCGGCGGCGTCGAACGAAGCGGACCCGACTGTGGTGGTCCTCACCCCGGGCGTCTACAACTCGGCCTACTTCGAGCACTCGCTGCTGGCCCGGCAGATGGGCGTCGAGCTGGTCGAGGGCCGTGATCTGTTCTGTCGCGACAACGTCGTCTACATGCGGACCACCGAAGGCGAGCGCCAGGTGGACGTCATCTACCGCCGCATCGACGACATGTTCCTCGACCCCATGCAGTTCCGGCCCGACACGGTGCTCGGCGTCGCCGGGCTGCTCAACGCGGCCCGCGCGGGCAACGTCGTCATCTCCAGCGCCGTGGGCAACGGTGTCGGCGACGACAAGCTCGTCTACACCTACGTGCCGACCATCATCGAGTACTACCTGGGCGAGAAGCCTCTGCTGGCGAACGTCGACACCTACCGCTGTTGGCTCGAGGACGAATGCGAGGAAGTGCTCGACCGCATCCGCGAGCTGGTCATCAAGCCCGTCGAGGGCTCGGGCGGCTACGGCATCGTCTTCGGACCGGACGCCACCGAGAAGGAGATCGCCGCGATCTCGAAGAAGGTCCGCGCCGACCCGCGCGGGTGGATCGCCCAGCCCGTCGTGCAGCTGTCGACGGTGCCGACGCGCATCGGCGACAAGCTGGCACCCCGGCACGTCGATCTGCGGCCCTTCGCGGTCAACGACGGTGACGACGTCTGGGTGCTGCCCGGCGGCCTGACCCGCGTCGCCCTGCCGGAGGGCTCGCTGGTCGTCAACTCCAGCCAAGGTGGCGGCTCGAAGGACACCTGGGTGCTGGCGTCGCGGGCGTCGACCGCCACCCACGAGCTCGGCGCCGCCGAAGTCGTCCGCTCCCTGCCGTCCGCCGGGCAGGCCGCCGACGAGGGACCCCCACAGCAGGCCGTCCAGACTGCCCATCAACAGCAGCAGCAACAGCAACAGGCGGTGATGTACTGATGTTGGCGCGTAACGCGGAATCGCTGTACTGGATCGGCCGCTACGTCGAGCGGGCCGACGACACCGCCCGCATCCTGGACGTCACCGTGCACCAGCTGTTGGAGGACTCGAGCGTCGACCCCGACCTGGCATCGCGAACCTTGTTGCGGGTCCTCGGGATCGAGCCGCCGGCGGCACCGCTGGACATGTGGTCGCTGACCGACCTCGTCGCGTTCGGCCGCGGTGACGCGCAGAACTCGATCGTCGAGTCCATCTCGGCGGCCCGCGAAAATGCCCGCGGCGCACGCGAAGTCACGTCCACCGAGATGTGGGAGTGCCTCAACACCACCTACAACGCCCTCGCCGAACGGGAGCGGGCCGCCAGAAGGCTTGGGCCGCACGAGTTCCTGAGCTTCGTGGAAGGCCGCGCAGCGATGTTCGCGGGCCTGGCCGACTCGACGCTGTCGCGCGACGACGGCTACCGCTTCATGATGCTGGGCCGGGCGATCGAGCGTGTCGACATGACGGTGCGCCTGCTGCTGGCCCGCGTCGGTGACAGTGCGTCGTCGCCCGCGTGGGTGACGGTGCTGCGCTCGGCCGGTGCCCACGACACCTACCTGCGGACCTACCGCGGCGTGCTCGATGCCGGCCGGGTCGTCGAATTCATGTTGCTGGACAGGCTGTTTCCGCGGTCGGTGTTCTATTCGCTGCGGCTGGCCGAGCGGCATCTGGACGAGCTGCACAACCGGCCGCATGACCGCATCGGTGCCACCGGTGAGGCGCAGCGCCTGCTCGGCCGGGCGCGGAGCGAGTTGGAGTTCCTGCAGCCGGGCCTGCTGCTGGACTCTCTGGAGGATCGCCTGGCGGGTCTGCAACGCAGCTGCCGGGAAATCGGAGAAGCATTGGCGCTGGAGTACTTTCACGCGGCGCCGTGGGTCGCGTGGACGGACGCGGGCCACCCGGTATCGGTTATCGAAGAAGGTGAAATCTGATATGTGGCGGCTCAGAGTTGTCCATGCCACCGGGTATGCCTACAAGTCGGCGGTGACGGCGTCGTTCAACGAGGCCCGTCTGACGCCGCGTTCGGACTCGCGGCAGAACGTCGTCCTCAACCGCGTCGAGACCACGCCGGCCACCCGGTCGTACCGGTACATCGACTACTGGGGCACCGCGGTGACGGCCTTCGATCTGCATGCGCCGCACACCGAGTTGGAGGTGACGTCGTCCTCGGTCGTCGAGACCGACAAGGGTGAAATGCCCGCGGAACTGGTCACGTGGGACGACCTGGCAGGCGCCGGCGTGCGGGACCGGTTCGACGAACTGCTCGTCCCGACCCGGTACACGCCGGTCAGCAAGCGGCTGCAGCGCGTCGGCCAGCGGATCATGAAGTACTACGACCCGCAGGAGGCCGTGATCGCCGCGGCGAACTGGGTCAACACCGAGCTGGACTACGTCCCGGGCACGACGGGTGTGCACTCGTCCGGGCTGGACGCGTTGCGTGAGGGCAAGGGCGTCTGTCAGGACTTCGCGCACCTGACGTTGATCCTGCTGCGCGGCATGGGGATTCCGGCCCGGTATGTGTCCGGTTA
Source organism: Mycobacterium sp. SMC-17 (assembly GCF_045310915.1). Classification (NCBI taxonomy): domain Bacteria; kingdom Bacillati; phylum Actinomycetota; class Actinomycetes; order Mycobacteriales; family Mycobacteriaceae; genus Mycobacterium; species Mycobacterium sp. SMC-17. Next base: position 99,424 of record NZ_JBJIAK010000001.1, read on the forward strand.
TCTGCACCCGCAGCGCCGGGCGGAGGTCGGCGACACCATCGAAGGCCAGAGCCACGCCTGGGTGCAGGCCTGGACCGGCGGCTGGTGGGACTACGACCCGACCAACGACGTCGAGATCAACGAGCAGTACGTGACCGTCGCGGTGGGGCGGGACTATGCGGACGTCACCCCGCTGAAGGGCATCTACTCGGGCGAGGGTTCCACCGACCTGGACGTCGTCGTGGAAATCACCCGGCTCGCTTGACTTTCGCCGCGCACTCTCCGTCGCCGACTACCATGGATGTGAGGTGGATCACGATCGGAGGCGGGCGATGCGGATCGCGGACGTACTGAGCAACAAGGGTGCCGCGGTAGCGACCATCGCCCCGGAGACCACGGTGTCGCAACTTCTGGCCAGTCTCGCGGCGTTGAACATCGGTGCCATGGTGGTGGTCGGAGACGACGGATTGGCCGGCATCGTGTCCGAGCGCGACGTCGTGCGGGAGCTGCACAAGCGCGGCGGTGGCCTACTGGGCCAGCCGGTTTCGGAGATCATGACGACTGTCCTGGCGACGTGCACACCGCGCGACACCGTCGACCACCTCGTGGTGCTGATGACGCAGAACCGGGTGCGGCACGTGCCCGTCCTCGACGACGGCCGGCTGGCCGGCATCGTCAGCATCGGCGACGTCGTCAAGACGCGGATGGAAGAGCTCGAGACCGAGCAGCAGCACCTGCAGGACTACATCACCCAGGGCGGTTGACTTTCCCGTCACCACTTCCCGCGAGCGGCCGTGTCTGCACGGCGACACGCCGAGTTCGCCGGGCAATTCGGGGGCGCTCACCGGCGGCGAACGGGCGCGAATTGTCGGCGGCGCCTGCACCGGCGGGACGATTCACGGCAAGCTGGCGGCATGCGTGAAATTCAGACCCGGGCGGCCACCCGCTCCGACATCGGCGGCTTGTCGCACACCCTTGCCCGCGCATTCGCCGACGACCCGGTGATGACGTGGATGCTGCCCGACGATGGGCTGCGCCGACGCCGGCTGCCACGCCTGTTCACGGCGCTCACCAAGTACCAGCACTTGGGCCACGGCGGCGTCGAGGTGGCCTTGTCGGGGGACGGCATCGGCGCGGCGGCGTTGTGGGATCCCCCGGGCAAGTGGCAGCAGACGCGCGGCGCCGAGCTGCGGGCCGTGCCCATGATGCTGCTGACGTTCGGCACCGCGGTGCTGCGCGGCCAGGCGGCCGCGGAGCTGATGAAGAAGCACCACCCGGAGGAGCCGCATTGGTACCTCGCGGTGATCGGCAGCGACCCGACGGTGCGCGGCGGCGGGTACGGGCAGGCCCTCATGCGGTCCCGGCTGGACCGCGTCGACGCCGAACATGCCCCGGCCTATCTGGAATCGAGCAACCCGGTGAACGTGCCGTACTACGAGCGGTTCGGGTTCGAGGTCACGGGCGAGATGACGCTGCCGAACGGTGGGCCGAGCCTGATTCCGATGTGGCGTCCGGCGCGCTGAGCCCGCTCAACGCGCGGTCAACGCACGCTCGACGGGCACGAGCGGCCCCTGATTGCACGCCAAAAGCGGCGTGTCGCCGTACAAACACGGCCGCTCGCGGGAAGGGGGCTAGCGGGAAGGGGCGGCTCGCGGGAGAGGGGTGGCTCGCGGGAACTAGCGCCAGGAGTAACTGGCGCGGAGGCGGGCGGCGATGATCTCGAACTTCTCGCGGTCGAGGATCGCGCCTTCGCGGCGGATGCCTTCCTCCGGCACGTCGAGCACGCGGTCGAGGCGCACCCAACTGGCGCGGCCTTCGTAGTCCCAGCTGCCCGAACCGATGCCCACCCAGTCGGCGTCGCCCTGGTGGCGGTCCTGGCTGGACAGCATCAGCCCCAGCAAGGTGCTGCGGTCGCGGCCCACGACCAGCACCGGACGGTCCTTGCCGCGCGTCGGGTCGTCTTCGTAGACGACCCAGGTCCAGACGATCTCGCCCGGGTCGGCCTGGCCGTCCAGGTCGGGGGAGTAGACGATACGACGGGCGCGGTGCGCCGTGGGGACGATGGTCTCGGTGATCGGGCGCCCGGCGGTGATGGCCGCCTGGGTTTCCGTCGGGACGGCGCCGAGCGCCGTCAGGCCCACCTCGATGCCGAACCGGATGCCCTGCTGAATGGTCCGGGACAGCCCGTCGGGCTGCTGCAAGGTGCGGATGAGCTTGGGCGCCTCGTTGAACACCAGTTGTTCCGCCAGACGCTGGAACGTCCTCCACTGCGACGCCATGGCATCGAGCATAGGGGAGTTTCCGGGCCGCGATTTAGTCGCCGGGGTCCTCGCTAGATACCCTGGTAGCCGCGCGTGATACGCGCAGACCCATCGTCACCAGGAGATTCCCATCAGCAGTTTCGCCGACAAGACGTTCACTGCGCCGGCGCAGATTCGGAACTTCTGCATCATCGCCCATATCGACCACGGCAAGTCCACCCTGGCCGACCGCATGCTGCAGCTCACCGGCGTCGTCGACGACCGGTCGATGCGCGCGCAGTACCTGGACCGCATGGACATCGAGCGTGAGCGCGGCATCACGATCAAGGCGCAGAACGTCCGGCTGCCCTGGAAGGTCGGTGACGAGGAGTTCGTCCTGCACCTGATCGACACCCCGGGCCACGTCGACTTCACCTACGAGGTGTCGCGCGCGCTGGAGGCCTGTGAGGGCGCCGTGCTGCTGGTCGACGCCGCGCAGGGCATCGAGGCGCAGACCCTGGCCAACCTGTACCTGGCGCTGGACCGCGACCTGACGATCATCCCGGTGCTCAACAAGATCGACCTGCCGGCCGCCGACCCGGACCGCTACGCGGGTGAGATCGCGCACATCATCGGCTGTGAGCCGTCCGACGTGCTGCGGGTGTCGGGCAAGACCGGTGAAGGCGTCAAGGAGCTGCTCGACGCCGTCGTCCGCCAGATCCCGGCACCGACCGGCGACCCGGATGCCCCGACCCGCGCGATGATCTTCGACTCGGTCTACGACATCTACCGCGGCGTGGTGACCTACGTCCGGGTGGTGGACGGCAAGATCGTCCCGCGCGAGAAGATCGCGATGATGTCGACCGGAGCGACGCACGAACTGCTCGAGGTCGGCATCGTGTCGCCCGAGCCCAAGGCCTCCGAGGGCCTCGGCGTCGGCGAGGTGGGTTACCTCATCACCGGTGTGAAGGACGTCCGTCAGTCCAAGGTCGGTGACACCGTGACCACGGCCCGCAAGGGCGCCACCGACGCGCTGACGGGCTACCGCGAGCCCAAGCCGATGGTCTACTCGGGCCTGTACCCCGTCGACGGGTCGGACTACCCGAACCTGCGCGACGCCCTCGACAAGCTCCAGCTCAACGACGCCGCGCTGACCTACGAGCCGGAAACCTCTGTGGCCCTTGGCTTCGGCTTCCGCTGCGGCTTCCTGGGCCTGCTGCACATGGAGATCACCCGGGAGCGCCTCGAGCGCGAGTTCAACCTGGACCTGATCTCCACCTCGCCCAACGTGGTCTACCGGGTGATCAAGGACGACAACACCGAGATGGTCGTCACCAACCCGTCGGACTGGCCGGAAGGCAAGGTGCGCAGCGTCTTCGAGCCGGTCGTGAAGACGACGGTGATCGCGCCCAGCGAGTTCATCGGCACCATCATGGAGCTCTGTCAGTCCCGCCGCGGTGAACTGCAGGGCATGGACTACCTGTCCCCGGAGCGCGTCGAGCTGCGCTACACCATGCCGCTCGGCGAGATCATCTTCGACTTCTTCGACTCGCTGAAGTCCCGCACGCGCGGCTACGCGTCGCTGGATTACGAAGAGGCCGGCGAGCAGGAAGCCGATCTGGTGAAGGTCGACATCCTGCTGCAGGGCGAGGCCGTCGACGCGTTCAGTGCCATCGTGCACAAGGATTCGGCGTCGGCGTACGGCAACAAGATGACGACCAAGCTCAAGGAGCTGATCCCGCGTCAGCAGTTCGAGGTCCCGGTGCAGGCCGCGATCGGCTCGAGAATCATTGCGCGCGAGAACATCCGGGCCATCCGCAAGGACGTGCTCTCCAAGTGCTACGGCGGTGACATCACCCGTAAGCGCAAGCTGCTCGAGAAGCAGAAGGAGGGCAAGAAGCGCATGAAAACCATTGGCCGGGTTGAGGTTCCGCAGGAGGCCTTCGTGGCCGCGCTGTCGACCGACGCGGCGAGCGACAAGCCCAAGAAGTAGGGATTTGTGCACGATTTTCCGCGGTCACCGCGGAAAATCGTGCACAAATCGCCTCTGACGCCTGCGGATTTGTTCCCATCGCATCGTTCTGAGCGCAAACCTGGGTGCCGGGCGCCTCGAGTCGTAGCTTGCACGGTGTGTCGAAAGAACTTCACCTTCTAGCGTTCGGCAACACTCGATCCGCCGGACCGTGGCGGCACCCCGATGCAGACAACAGCACCGCGGGTGTGCGGCGCCGCCTCATCAAACACGCGCAGACGGCGGAAGCGGGCACCTTCGACGCACTGTTCTTCGCCGACGGGCTGAACTACGGGCCGCCGGCCACCTGGGCCTACAAGATTCCCGAGGATTTCGAACCGCTCACCGCGACGGCCGCGCTGTCGTCGGTGACCGACCACATCGGTCTGGTGGTCACCGGCTCGGCGACGCTGCAGCATCCTTTCCACCTGGCGCGGCAGCTGCTTTCGCTCGATCACCTCAGCGGCGGGCGAGCCGGATGGAATCTGGTGACCAGTTTCGCTCGCGCGGCGGCGGACAATTTCAGCGCGCGGGGCGTCGTCGATCACGACGAGCGCTACGCGATCGCCGAAGAGGCGCTCGACGTGGTCCGCAAACTCTGGGACGGGTGGGGCGAGGACACGATCATCGAGGACCGGGCCGCCGGAGTCTTCCACGATGTCAACACGATTCGTACGGCAAACCATCACGGCAAGTACTTCGATGTGACGGGCCCGCTGGGTGCGTCGCGCTCCGCGCAGGGCCAGCCGGTGATCTTCCAGGCCGGAGCGTCGACCACCGGTAGGACTTTCGCCGCCCAGCACGCCGAGGTCATCTTCACCAGCCACGGCAATCGCGAACGGGCACAAGAGTTCTATCGGCAAATCCACCAGGAGGCCCGGCGTCTCGGCCGCGCCACACCGCCGCTGATCACCCCGTCGTTCCGCTACGTCATCGGCTCGACCGAGGACGAGGCGCGCCGCGCCGAACGGGACGAGTACGAGTACTTCAGCCCCGAATATCAGGCGGCCTGGCTGCTCGAGGTGGAGGTCGACGTCGTCGGCGCCGATCTCGACGGACCCGTGCCCGACTCGGCATTTCCCGAATCCACGCAGACGCACCAGACCGCGCTGGCCGGATATCGCGCGCTGGCCGCGGAAAGCCCGACCGTGCGGGACTTCCTGTATCGCACCGTCAACGGCTGGGGCGCCGGCGTCGTCGGCACCCCGGAACGCATAGCCGACGAACTCGAGGAGTGGTTCACCCAAGGCGCCGCAGACGGTTTCGTCCTTCGCGACTCCGGATTGCCCGGCCAGGCCGAGTTGTTCGTCGATCAGGTGGTTCCGGTGCTGCGCAAGCGCGGCCTGTTCCGCCACGAATACGCGGGCACGACGTTGCGATCGCATCTCGGGCTGGAGGTCCCCGCTCGCGCCTCGTCTTTCGCTGAGCCAGGTGCCCGATGACGGAGCCCTTCGTCCTCGCCGGTTTCACCATGTCGACGGTGTCGCACGGCAACTTCGGCATGTGGCGTCACCCGCAGGACCAGACCTCCCGGTACACCGACCTCCGGTACTGGGTGGAACTCGCGCAGCTCTTGGAGGCCGGCGGCTTCGATCTGCTCTTCATCGCCGACGCGGTCGGCCAGCTCGACGTCTTCGGTGGCAGCGCGCAGGCGGCGCTCACCGGCGCGGTGCAGACACCGGTCACCGACCCGCTGCTCGCCGTCTCCGCGATGGCGGCCGCCACCGAGCATCTCGGCTTCGGCATCACGGTGTCCACCACGTACGAGAGTCCATATCTGCTGGCGCGCAAGTTCAGTACGCTCGACCACCTCACCGGTGGGCGGATCGGGTGGAACATCGTCACGTCGCTGCTGGACAGCGCCGCCCGCAACATCATCGCGCGCGACCGGCAGATTCCGCACGATGAGCGGTACGCGATGGCGCAAGAGTTCCTCGAAGTCACCTACAAGCTGTGGGAAGGGTCCTGGGAACCCGACGCGGTACTGCGCGACCGCGACCGTGGCGTCTACACCGACGCCGACAAGGTGCACCCCATCGGGCATCACGGCCGCTACTTCAGCGTGCCGGGTGCGCATCTGGTCGAACCGTCCCCGCAACGCACTCCCGTGTTGTTCCAGGCCGGAACATCGACGGCGGGAAGGGAATTCGCGGCGCGCAATGCCGAATTGGTGTTCGCCAGCGATCCCCGTCCGGAGGTGTTGCGCGCCAACATCGCCGACATCCGGCGTCGCGCAGTGCAATACGGGCGGCGTCCGGACGCCATCAAGTTTCTGACCTCGGTCGAGATCGTCACCGACAGCACCGATGCCGCCGCACAGGCGAAGGCCGACGAACTGGCGCGTTACCACGGTCTCGAAGCCGGTCTGGTGCTGTTGTCGGCGCTGTCGGGTGTCGACTGGTCCGGCTACGGGGTGGACCGGCCGATCGAACAGTTCGACACCGACGCGAGCCGGTCGATCCTGGCCGCCGTGGCCGATCCCGATGCGCGCCAGCGTCTTACGTTGCGTGACTATGCCGGTGGGCTCGGCGGCTTCGGGGGCGCGTTGTTCGTCGGCTCCGGCCGCACCGTCGCCGACGACCTGGAAAGTTACGCGGAGCGCGCGGGCGTCGACGGCTTCAACATCTCGTATCACATCACACCGGGCAGCTTCGTCGATGTCGCCGAACACCTGATCCCCGAGCTGCGCCGGCGCGGGCGAGCGCGGGAGGCCGGTTCTTCGGAGACGTTGCGACAGCGAATTTTCGGCGGCGCGTCTGCACTGCTGCCCGACGATCATCCCGGTACCGCGTTCCGGCATCAAAGAATCGCGTCGATTTGATCGCTGCCGTATCGACCGTGACTGGAGGAAAGTGAATATCACGGTAATAGATCGGTAAATACCTGTGCGGCAAAGCATTACGCGATACGCAGGGTGGAAAGGCAGGCAACGTGTCCGCACCGAATCGCGTGGAACTGGCCGGTCGCGCACTGGCCTCCGCGCAAGGTCATGGGTTACAGAACGACGCGCTGGGATTCTGGGGGGTCTTCGCGCAGGGGCTGGCGGCCGCCGCACCCAGTGTGGCGCTGGCGTCGGTGCCCTTTTCGCTTTTCGTGGCCGCCGGTAACGGAGCGACCTGGGCGGTGCTCGTCGGCTTGGCCATCACCGTGCTGATCGCCACCACCATCAGCTTCCAGGCCCGGCGCACCGTGTCGTCGGGCTCGCTGGGCACCTACACCGGTAACGGGCTGGGCCCGGGATTCGCCTACGCCGCAGGTTTCAGCCTGTTGATCGGATACATCGGTTTCGCCACCACCGGCACCCTGGGCGGCGTCGTCTACCTCGACTCGTTCCTGGAATCCATCGGATTGGGTTCGCAGGCAACGTGGTTCCGGCTGCTGCTGGTGGTGATCATCGTCGGCGTCGCGACGTACCTGCCGTTCCGCGGTGCGTCCATCGCAGCCAAGTACGAGCTGGTCTTCGAGCTGATCGCCATCGCGTCGATTCTGGTGATCATCGTCGCCTCGTATGTCGGCTATGGATTCCGCGTCGATTGGGAGCAGTGGAACCCGGCACACCTGGGCAGCAGTACCACTTTCATTGCCGCGGTATCGGCCGTCGGTTCATACGCCGGCTTCGAGAGTGTCGCCTCGCTCGGCGCGGAAGCCAAAGACGCACACCGCAATATCGCCCGCTCCCTGCTGCGGGTGGTTTTACTGCTGGGTGTGCTCTACGTCGTGTCGACCTATCCGCAGATCCTGCACTTCAACTCGATCGACGGTGACAAGGCGATCCTGCCGCAGCTCGCGGACTCCACCGGCGTGCACTGGGTGAACCAGGTCGTCAGCGCAACCGTGGCGATCGCGTTCATCGTGTTCGTCACCGCTGTGACCACCGCCGCGGCACGGTCGCTGTTCACCTTCGCCCACGAGGGTGCGCTGCCGGCCGCGTTGACCAAGGTGCATCCCAAGTACAAGACGCCGTGGGTCGGCATCGCCTTCATCGGCGTGCTGTCCTTCGTCTTCTCGGTGGTGGCCACCGTGAGTTCGGCCGGCCGCGTGGTGTTCGACGTCTACGGCGCTTTCGTGGCCAATTGGGGATTCCTCGTCAGCTACCTGCTGGTCGTCGTCGCAACGCCCATCTGGCTGTACAAGATTCGGGCCCTCACCCCGGTGCGGCTGGCCGTGTCCGTGGCCGCGACGCTGGCCATCGGGTACGTCATCTTCAGCAATTTCTATCCGGCACCGAAGTTCCCGTTCAACATCCTGCCGCTCATCTATGCGGGCATCCTGCTGGCGGGGCTGGCCTGGTACTGGTATCTCAAGCGCACCCGGCCTGAGGTGGCCCGTCGGATCGGCAGCATTCAGACCCTGTCCGAATCCGAGCAGCAGCGGCTGATCGACGAAGGCATCCTCGAAGTGCTCGATCACCGGGCCGAGCAGACGAGTGCCGATGACGATCGTGAGCCGGACCGCGACAAGGAGCCGGTGGCCCCATGACAGTGGAAGCAGAACGCCGCGTGACAAGCTGGACGGTGACACCTGCGACGCCGATCGACCATCCACAGATCGCCGATTTCCTGGCCACCACTGTCGGTATCGGGGGACGCAAGTTCGCGGCTGATTCCCGTGATATCGCCGAACAATTCGACGACGCCCTACCCGACGCGCTGCTGGTGGTGCACGACGAAGCGCAGCGCGTCCGGGGCTACGCGGCATTGCACGAGCCGCACGGGCTGGCCCCGGAGTTCCTGGCGGACTTCGTCTTCGACCCGGCGACCGCGGACGACGTCGTCGACGCGACTGTCGTGGCGGTAGTCGCCCGGTTCCAACGGGAAGCCGCCGTGATCCCGAAAGCGTTCCTGCGCAGTTTCATCGGGCCCACGCAGCAGATCGCCCTCGACGCCCTCATCCGACTCGGCGCCACGGAGGAAGGCCGCTTCATTCGGACCCGCAAGTCCCTGGAAGACGAGGACGCCGAGGACCTGCAGGCCCTGACGCTGTCCGGACTCACGTTGCTGAGCTGGCCGGAGGTGATCGAGCGGGGTCTCACCGAACAGGTGCGCAGTCTGCAGTTCGACACGTTCCTCGAACACTTCGGCAACATGTCCAAGTCGCCGGAGAGCTTCGCCCACCACATCGAGAGTCGTGCTTTCACACCGGATTTCAGCAACGCGGTGGTGAACGAAGCGGGCGAGGTGGTCGGGTACGTGCTGGGCTCGACCTACACCCACCTGACCGGCGACGCCGAGGAGCGCAGCGCGCACACCGACTACATCGGCGTACGCGCAGACGAACGCAAGCGCGGGATCGGTGAATTCCTGCTGCGCAAGATCTGGCTGGCGGCGCTGCGCCGCGGCCTGTCGATCGCGTCGCTGGGCACCGATATCAACAATGCGAGCAAGGCGCACCTGCTGTATGCCCGACTGGGATACGTCGCGGTCGAACACCAGTCCGCGTACCGCATCGACTCGGAAGGATCCGCCAAATGAGCTCCACCGCAAACTATCTGCAGACTCCGACCGCCGATCTCGACGACCTACGGGCGCACTTCGCGCCGGTGTTCGCCAAGATCGCCGAGGCGAATCTGGACCGCGAACGCACGCGGACGTTTCCGCACGAGCAGGTGAGCCTGCTCAATGAAGCGGGGTTCGGCACGCTGCGAATCCCGGTGGAGCGCGGCGGTTTCGGCGCCTCACTGCAGCAGGTGTTCCTGCTGCTCGCCGACCTCGGGGAGGCCGATGCCAACGTCGCGCACATCTGGCGCAACCATCTGGCCTTCGTCGAGGACCGGCTGAACGCACCGGTATCCGATACCAATGACATCTGGATCAACCGGTTCCGGGCCGGTGAATTCGTCGGTGGTGGCTGGACGGAGGCCAACAACGTCACGCTCGCCAACCTGGTCTCGACCGTCACCACCGAGGGAGACCACTACCGGGTGACGGGCACGAAATTCTATGCCACGGGCAGTCTTTACGCGGACTGGCTCGATGTGCTCGGCCGCGGTGACGACGGCGAACTGCTCACCGCACTGGTGCGCGCCGACGGTCCCGGGGTCACCCTGGTCGACGACTGGGACGGCTTCGGCCAGCGCACCACGGCCAGCGGGACCGCCCGCTATGAGCGGGTGCGGGCCGAACGCGGCGATGTGTTTCCGGCCGCCGAACGGTTCGCCTATCAGGGCCACTTCTACCAGATCGCGATGTTGTCGGTACTGACCGGAATCACGCGGGCCGCGCTGCGCGACGGCTCGGCGGCTCTGCTCGGTCGTAAGCGCAACTACCCACAGGGCCTGACCGAGGTGCCAGCTCAGGACGCGCAGCTTCTGGCCGTCATCGGTGAGGTGTCCGCCGACGCGTTCGCGGCGGAAGCCGCACTTGCCAAGGCCGGCGAGGCGCTGGACCGCATCGCCGGAGACGACGACGGCGCGCGGCGGCGGCTGATCGCGGCCGAGGTGGCGGTGTCCCAGGCGCAGCTGGTGATCATCGCGGCCGCCCTGCGCGCCACCACGACGATCTTCGACGCGCTCGGTGCGTCCGGGGTGTCCGAAGTGCGTGGCCTGGACCGGCATTGGCGCAACGCCCGCACACTGGCCTCGCACAACCCGCGGGTGTACAAGGCGCGCATCCTCGGCGATCACCTGATCAACGGCACCGACCCGGTACCCGACTTCGCCGCGCTCGGGCGTGGGGGACAAGGCAATTAGGCGGCCCGCCGCGGTCGGGTCAGACCGCGTGACGCGGTCCTGCTGCGCGATGGTGCGGGTGTAGTCCCGGGATCATCATCGGCACCTCGGCGCGGTAGTCCTGGTACGGGGCTCCGAGGCCGGCGACCAGGTCGTGCTCCTCGAGCTGGATCGCGATCAGGATGTACCCGGTGGTGGCGAGCGAGAACAGCAGATGTCCCGCCGTCATCGTCGGGGTGGCCCAGAACGCGATGATGAAGCCGACCATGATCGGGTGCCGCACCACGCGGTAGAACATCGTGGTCCGGAAAGGCAAGTCGCGGTAGGGTTCTCCGCGCCACGCGAGATACACCTGGCGCAGCCCGAACAGATCGACGTGGCTGATCATGAACGTCGACATCAGCACGATCGCCCAGCCCACCCAGAACAGCGTGAGCAGCACGTAGCGCCCGGCCGGTGCGGTGACGTGCCAGACGACCTGTGGCATGGTCCGCCATTGCCAGTACAGCAAGCCCAGCAGCAGGCTCGACATCAGCACGTAGGTGCTGCGCTCGATGGCCTGCGGCACGACGCGCGTCCACATCCGTTTGAACGCCGGCCGGGCCATCACGCTGTGTTGCACCGCGAACAGCCCGAGCAGGATCAGGTTGACCACGACGGCCTCGCCGATCGACGCGGTGATGCCGTGGTCGACGGTGCGGGGTACCACCACGTTGCCCACGAAGCCGACGGCGTAGAGGAACGAGGCCAGGAACACCGCGTAACACAGCACGCCGTAACCAAGTGTCAGATAGCGCTTCATCCTGTCCTCCGATTCTCGGAATGATCCGGTGACGACGTCCGCACCGGTCGACTCGCACGCAGCGTCGGGGACGGCCCTAGGCGCGGCCTGGATGTCGGGAACGATTGGGCCCAACGAGAGGGGAGGGGCCGGCAGACCGCCGGTCCGTGACGTCACACCTGGTGCCGCAGCCCCTGGTCACTCTTCCAATATATTCCTGGCCGGAGATACGCGAAAACCCCCAGTTTTCCGCGGAATACTGGGGGTTTTCGGGTCTGCTCGTGAGGGTTAGGGCGAGCCCTCCGCGATGCGGCGGACCGCATCGATGAACACGTCGATCTCCTCGAACGTGTTGTAGAACGCGAACGACGGACGCACCGTCGCCTCGAGTCCCAGGCGCCGCAGGATGGGCTGGGCGCAGTGGTGCCCGGCCCGCACCGCGATACCTTCGGCGTTGAGCGCCTTGCCGACCTCGAGCGGCTCGTGCCCGGCCAGCACGAAGGACAGCACGCTGGCCTTCTCGTCGGCCGTGCCGACCAGCCGCACTCCCGGAATGGCCGCCAACCGCGGGGTGGCGTATTCCAGCAGAGCGTGCTCGTAGGCCGCAATCCGTTCGATACCAACACGTTCCACGTACCGGATCGCCTCACCCAGTCCCACCGCGTCCGCGATGTTGCCGGTGCCGGCCTCGAACTTGTTGGGCGGTCCCTGGAACACCGAACGCTCCAGCGTCACGTCGGCGATCATGTTGCCGCCGCCCTGCCACGGCGGGGTTTCGGCAAGCACGTCCTCGCGGCCGTACAGCACGCCGATGCCCGTCGGCCCGTAGATCTTGTGCCCGGAGAACACGAAGAAATCGGCGCCGAGTTCGGCCACGTCGATCGGGACGTGCGGGATGGACTGCGCCCCGTCGATCAGCACCCTGGCCCCGTAGCGGTGACCCAGCTCGACGATCGTCTTGACCGGCGTCACCGTGCCCAGCGCATTCGAAACCTGCGTGGCAGCAACCAGTTTCGTCCGCGGACCCAGCAGGTCCTCGAACTCGCTGAGCAGCAGATTGCCGGCGTCGTCGACCGGGGCGACCTTGATGACCGCGCCCGTCTGCTTCGCGATCAGCTGCCACGGAACGATGTTGGCATGATGCTCCAGGTGGGTGATGACGATCTCGTCACCCGGGCCCAGGTGCTTGCCACCCCACGAGTACGCCACCAGGTTGATGGCCTCGGTCGTGCCGCGGACGAAGATGATCTCTTCGGTCTTCGACGCGCCGATGAACCGCCGGACCGCCTCGCGGGCATCCTCGTAGGCATCCGTGGCCCGTGCCGCCAGTTCATGCGCGGCCCGGTGGATGTTCGAGTTCTCGTGGGCGTAGAAGTACGCCAGCCGGTCGATGACCGACTGCGGCTTCTGCGTCGTGGCCGCGTTGTCGAACCAGATCAGCGGCTTGCCGTTGACCGTCTCCTTGAGGATCGGGAAGTCGGCCCGGATCGCGTTGACGTCGAAGACCTCGTGGTCGTCCGGCACCACCGGAACCGGTTCGGCAGCAACGGATTCCGTGGGTGACTGCAGGAAGTAGTAACTCCCGGCATCCTCCGACGGCGGCGGAGCGCCCGTCCAGTTCAGCTCCGGCACTGCCGGGACGGTGCCCGGCCAGGTCGGCGCGGAGCCGCGCGGCGCGACAGGGGCGCTCGGCGGCGCAGCCAGCACCCCCGGCACCGTCGGGACCAGACCCGACGGCACCGCGAACGCCTCCAGCCCGCCGAACGGCGCGACCGGGCTCACCGCGTTACCCCGCGGTGCGACCGGCGCCGTGCCCGGCGGAATGCCTTCCGGCCCAGGCGAAGTCGGTGCCGGCGCGAACAGCTCCGGCACCGATACGAACTCGCCCGGCGTGCCCGGGTGCGCCAGACCGGCCGCGGTGGCGGCCGCCGACGTCCCGGTGGTCGCATCCCGGGCCACCCCGCGCGGCGCCACCTGTGTGGTCACCGGCGGGCTGTCCGGACCGGGGCGAAGGCTGGTGGCGTAGATCTGGCTGGCCAGTGCCGAGAGTTGGGCCTCGCTCAGTGCCGTTTGTTCGCTCCCGCTCAGTGGCAGATCACTTGTACTCATGGAAGTGGTCCACTCCGACGTCCTCGAGGACCGCCAGCGCATCGTCGGTGAGAACCGCCAGCGACGAGTACAGCGTGACCAGGTAGGACGCGATGGCCGACCGGTTGATGCCGGTGAAGCGGACCGACAGGCCCGGGGCCTGCTCGCCGACCAGACCCGGCTGGAACAGGCCGACCACGCCCTGACGCTCCTCGCCGGTGCGGACCAGGATGAACTTGGTTTTGCCGTCCACGACGGGCACCTTGTCCGACGGGATGATCGGGATGCCGCGCCAGGTGATGAACTGGGCGCCGAACAGGCTGACGACTGGTGGCGGCACGCCGCGGCGGGTCGCTTCCCGGCCGAACGCCGCCACACCCAGCGGGTTGGTCAGGAAGAAGGCGGGGGTCTTCCACACTTTGGTGATCAGGGAGTCCAGATCGTCGGGCGTGGGGGTGCCGCGCAGCGTCTGGATGGTCTGCTCGGGCGTGACCTGCGACAGCAACCCGTACTCCGGGTTGTTGATCAGCTCGGACTCCTGGCGTTCCTTGATGGTCTCGATGGTCAGGCGCAGCTGCTGGGCGACCTGGTCATGTGGGCTGGAGTAAAGGTCCGATACCCGGGTGTGGACGTCGAGCAGCGTCGAGATGGACCGCAGCGTGTACTCGCGCGGGCTGGTCTCGTAGTCGACGTAGGTCTCGGGCAGCGGATCCTCGGTACCCGAACCCTGCTCGGCAGCGATGGCGACCTGTTCGGGGTTCACCACGCGGTTGACGCGGTAGATACCCGCCTCGACCGGTACCCAGCTCAGCAGGTGCAGCAGGAATCGCGGGGTGATGGTCGACAGTTGTGGAACTGTCTTGGTGGCATTGGCTAGCTGCCTTGCGGCGAGATCGCCGAGGGCCTGCGATTCGTTCTGCGCAGACGTCATGGGGGGCTACCTCCGACGGGTTGTGGTGGGGATGCGGCGGCCACGATACGGCTTTGCGGGGGTCTCCACAGGGTTAGCGCGCAGCGTGGTTGAAACCCGTTTGCCGTGACGAATTCGGCCGTGGCTTTTCTGCGTGAGTGCCGTATGGTAGGCGGCGTGACCCACGACGGAGAACTGCGCATGCCCATGCGGCGCTGCTTCGTCGTGCCGTGTTGTTGTTGTTGATTTTCTGACGCCGACCCTCTGCGTTCTGCCCGCCCATCTTCTGGCGGTGCACGTAAACGCGCTGTTCACAGCCTCCAGGAAAGCAACACCGCAATGCCCTCCTCCTCTCTGCTCGCCCCCACCCGCACTGCCGTCACGGTCCGCCGGACCGTGCGCCGGGACGCCGAGATCACCCGGATGACCCGCTACCGCGGCGGCACCTATTCGCCGACCGTCGATACCGTGGTGTTCACCGACGGAACGACGGCGCGCACCGACCTGATCCGGCTGAACCCGAACATCGACGCGTACTCGCTGGACTTCCTCGGCGTGGCCCCCACCCGGCCGTCCCAGTACCGGCCGGCGAACTGGTCGGCGGTCCCCAACGTGGCAGCGCGTGCCTTCGAGGCCGAGGTCGACTGGATCATCCGCAACTCGTACCCCACCCTGGGTACGGTCGAGCTGAGCCGCCGGGTACGCGGGGCGGGCCACCTGAGCGGTGACGCCCACCTGGCCGAGCACGAGGCCATCGCCGCGACGCAGGCCGCGATCTGGCATTTCACCAACGGCCTGCGCCTGGACAACCGTCCCCTCAACGTGCCGGTCGCGATCACCACGGAACCAGGTGCCATCACCTTCGAATTCGACGGCGAACCCCAATTGGGCAGCTACACAGTCGAATTGACGAGCGACGCCGCCGTCTCGCTGGTGCTGCAGAAATCGGTCGACGGGACGTCATGGCGCGAAGTGGCCGCATCGGGACTCAACGTCGGGGCGGGCTACGGGCGTCACCGCCGGGGCATCGGGGTCGGTGCCACCGCGTCGGACAGCCGCCCGGGCCGTCAACACCGCGGGTACCGCTTCTACCGTCTGCAGATTCTCGCCGACAACGGGGCGTTCGTCGACATCGAAGACGTGCGCTTCACGCTCCATGGGTCCGGCCACTACCGCAACGCCGAACGCGTTGTCGCGCTGTACAACTACCTCGTGGCCGGTGCCGAGGCGGCACGGAGCCTGACGGTGGTGCCGCGGCTCACCGCCGACCGCGCAGTGGTCGCCGATGTGGTGGGACCCTTCCGGTTCGAGGCCACCGACGCCGCGACGCTCGCCGCCGCCGGCGGCACCCTCGTCGACGCGGCCGGGGGGTCGATCTCCGCCCCGGTCGCCCCCGGCAGCGACGTCTACCTGCGGCCAGCACCACAGGTTCGGCGGGTGACCATCACCGCGAGTGTGCCTGCGGCACAGAACGGTTTCGGCGGCCGCGTCATCACCGGGGTGGCGCACGACAGCAGCCTGACGCCCGTCGCACTCGCGGTGCCGACCCCGACCGTCATCGACTTCGAACTCACCTTCTAGCCGCGGGATTTGTGCACGTTTTTCCGCGGCCACCGCGGAAAAACGTGCACAAATCGCTCACTACATCGGCGCGTTCGCGGGCTGGAACACCCCGCTGCTGTCGGCTTCCTCTTCGGCGCGGATGACGTGCACGACGGCGTTGATCAACGCCAGGTGCGTGAACGCCTGCGGGAAGTTGCCCAGGTGCCGGCCGGTGCGCGGTTCGATCTCCTCGGCGTACAGGTGCAGCGGGCTGGCGAACGACAGCAGTTTCTCGCAGAGGTGCCGGGCCCGGCTCACCTCGCCGATCTCGACCAGCGCAGACACCAGCCAGAACGAGCAGATCGTGAAAGTGCCTTCCTCGCCGGACAATCCGTCGTCGGTCTCCTCGGTGCGGTAGCGCAGTACCAGCCCTTCCTCGGTGAGCTCTTCGGCGATGGCCATCACCGTCGCGCGCACCCGCGGGTCGTCGGCCGGCAGGAACCGGGTGAGGATCGCCAGCAGCAGTGAGGCATCGAGCGCGTCGTCGCCGTACCGCTGGGTCAGCACGCCGCGCTTGTCGACACCGTGGGCCAGGACGTCGGCCTTGATCTCGTCGGCGATCGCACGCCACTGCTGCGCGTACGACTTTTCGCCTTGCAGCTCAGCGAGTTTCGAGCCGCGATCCAATGCCACCCAGCACATGATCTTGCTGGAGGTGAAGTGCTGCGGCTCGCCGCGCACCTCCCAGATGCCGCGGTCGGGTTCCTTCCAGTGCTTGATCGCTTCTTCCACTTGATTTTTCAGCACCGGCCACAGCATCTCGGGAATCTGCTCACGGGATTTGGCGTGCAGGTACACCGAATCGAGCATGGTGCCCCAGATGTCGTGCTGCATCTGGTTGTAGGCGCCGTTGCCGATCCGGACCGGCCGCGAATAGTCGTAGCCGGACAGGTGGTGCAGTTCTTCCTCGACCAGGCTGCGTTCGCCGCCGACGCCGTACATCACCTGAAGGGGATGGCGCTCACCGTTGTTGGCGCCGGACACGTCGGCGATGAACGAGAAGAAGTCGTCGGCCTCACGGTCCAGCCCCAGGGTGTACAGACCCCACAGCGCGAACGTGGAGTCCCGGATCCACGAGTACCGGTAATCCCAGTTCCGTTCGCCGTGAGGGGTTTCCGGCAGCGACGTGGTGCTCGCGGCCAGCAGCGCGCCGGTCGGGGAGTACGTCAGGCCCTTCAGCGTCAGCGCGCTGCGCTGCAGGTACGACCGCCACGGATGGTCCGGGAAGTCGCCGACGTTGATCCACTGCCGCCAGGCCTCGCTGGTCTTCCACATCTTGTCGGAGGCCTCGTCGAAGGTCTGCGGCGACGGGTGCTTGGACCACGACAGCGCGACGAAAACCTTGTCACCCTCGGTCAGCCGCGTCCGGGCCCGCGCTTCGTGGCCCTCCAGACCGATCCGCAGGTTCGTGGTCAGCCGCAGGGTCGGGTGCGCCTCCGGGTTCTTGCCCGCCCGCGCGATCGCCTCGCCGTAGGCCGCGGCCGAGTACTCCCACGTCGCGCTCTCTCGGTGGTAGTCGAACGACGGCTCGCAGCTCATGACGAACTCGACGGTGCCGCTGACGCAGCGGACGGTGCGCAGCAGGATGTGCTCGGCGTCCCAGTCCATCGGGGTGCGACGGTGTGTGCGGGACCGGGTCTCGATGTCGTGCCACGGCCCCATCACGAGGGCGTCGCGCACGATGGCCCAGCCGGTGTGCGTCTGCCAGGTGGTCTCCAGGATGAGCGAGCCCGGCAGGTACCGCCGCGCCGACGGCACCGTCACCCCGTAGGGCGCCAGGCGGAAGTGGCCGGCACCGCGGTCCAGGATCGAGCCGAAGACGCTGGGGGAGTCCGGCCGCGGCACGCACATCCACTCCACGGAGCCCGCGGACGAGATCAGGCAGGTGTTCTCGCAGTCGGAGAGGAAGGCGTAATCCGCGATGGGTGGAAACGGCGTGCGGACCGCCGTCGAGATCGCACCGCCAGTCAGTGAATCGTCGCCCGCTGCGGCGAGGTGAGGAATCCCGTGGCCGTTCGCCAGGATGTGGCCTGGGTCGCTGGATTGGCCCGACTTGTCCGTTTGTGGCAGCACCATTCGCACATCATCGACTGCATCTGCGGTTGCCGTCCACCGAAAGCCCCGACGGGGCCTGCCGGATTCGACCCAGCGCGATTCGAAAGGGCACACACCGTAGGCTGAGAATCGATGAACGGCATTCTGAATTGGTGGGACGGCGTCGAGCTGTGGCTGTCCGGCCTGTCGTTCGTGGTGCAGACGATCATCGTGATGCCCGTGGTGCTGGCGCTCGCATACGGCCTGGCAGTGGTGCTCGACGTGGCGCTGGGCTACTCCATCACGCTGCTGCACCGGGCCCGCCACGTCGAGGAGGACGCGCTGTGAACGGACTGCCGCAGTCACGAGTGACGCTGATCCTGGTGCTGCTGGTGGTGCTCGTCATCGTCACGTGGCTGCTGACTCGCTGAGCAGTGGCTACGAGCCGGCCTCTGATATTCTTCCGGCCATGCACGCAGCGTCCGGCACAACCGAGGGCCACATCCTGGCCCTCATTGCCGTGGGTACCCGCGCTGTTGCTGACGTCGCCTGTTGTCGCTGACCCCGTTTCCGTCCGCGGTTTCCGGGATCGGCGTCGGCTTCTGCTATGCCCACGTGCTGATCGATCACCTTGCCGTGTGACGGGTAGTCCATCCGTAAACCAGCAAGGAAGGCCCATCAATGCACAAGATCATCAAGAACTGGCGGCCCGCCACCGCGGTCGCTGCCGTCGTGGCCAGCACGACAGTGCTCGCCGCATGCGGTGGCGGAGCGAGTGACGTCGCCGGCGGTGGCGGTGCACAGTCGGGCGCCAACACCACCCTGACCCTGGTGGCCTACGCCGTGCCGGAGCCCGGTTGGAGCAAGATCATCCCGGCGTTCGCTGCCACCCCTGAGGGCAAGGGCGTCGCCGTGACCACGTCGTACGGCGCATCGGGCGACCAGTCGCGCAAGGTCGAGTCCGGTGCTCCCGCCGACATCGTCAACTTCTCGGTGGAGCCCGACGTCACCCGCCTGGTTAAGGCCGGCAAGGTCAGCAAGGACTGGAACGCCGACGCCACGAAGGGCATCCCATTCGGTTCGGTGGTGTCGCTGGTCGTGCGCAAGGGCAACCCCAAGGGCATCAAGGACTGGGACGACCTGCTCAAGCCGGGCGTCGAGGTCGTCACGCCCAGCCCGCTGAGCTCGGGTTCGGCCAAGTGGAACCTGCTGGCGCCGTACGCCGTGAAGAGCAACGGCGGCAAGGACGCCCAGGCGGGTATCGACTTCGTGCGGCAGCTGGTCGTCGAGCACATCAAGACCCGTCCGGGTTCGGGCCGCGAGGCCACCGATCTGTTCCTGCACGGCACCGGTGACGTGCTGATCAGCTACGAGAACGAAGCCATCAACGTCGAGCGTCAGGGCAAGGACGTCGAGCACATCAACCCGCCGCAGACCTTCAAGATCGAGAACCCGGTGGCGGTCGTGACCTCGGGCCCGCACCAGGACAAGGCCAACGCGCTGAAGAACTTCCTCTACACCGCGGACGGCCAGAAGCTGTGGGCGCAGGCCGGGTTCCGTCCGGTCGATCCGGCCGTGACCGCTGAGTTCGCCAAGGACTTCCCGACGCCGGAGAAGCTGTGGACCATCGCTGACCTGGGTGGATGGAAGACCGTCGATCCGGCGTTGTTCGACAAGGAAAATGGCAGCATCACCAAGATCTACAAGCAGGCCACTGGATGACGAGCACTGTTCAGTTCGACGGCGTCCCGGCCCGGCCCGAGTCCAATGGTGACTCGGCCGGGCCGGGCCCTGGCGTGAGGAACGCATTGGGCACGACGTCGTTGCGCGTGGGAGCGGCGAGCATCTGGCTGTCCGTCATCGTGCTGCTGCCGCTGGCCGCGATCCTGGTCCAATCCGCTCGCGGCGGCTGGGGATACTTCTGGTCGGCGGTGACGTCCAACTCGGCCATCGCGTCCTTCCGGGTGACGCTGGAGGTCTCCGCGGCCGTCGCGCTCATCAACCTCGTCTTCGGGCTGTTGGTGGCGTGGGTGCTGACCCGGGACGACTTCGTCGGCAAGCGGCTTGTGGACGCCGTCATCGACCTGCCGTTCGCGCTGCCCACGATCGTGGCCAGCCTCGTGATGCTCGCGCTCTACGGTCCGGCCAGCCCGGTGAACCTGCATCTGCAGCACACCAAGTGGGGCATCGGCGTCGCGTTGCTGTTCGTCACGCTGCCGTTCGTGGTGCGGTCGGTGCAGCCGGTCCTGCTCGAACTCGACCAGGAGACCGAAGAGGCGGCCGCGTCGCTCGGCGCCAACAACTTCGTCATCTTCACCAAGGTGGTGCTGCCGGCGTTGCTCCCGTCATTGCTGTCGGGCGCCGGTCTGGCCTTCTCCCGCGCCATCGGCGAGTTCGGTTCGGTGGTGCTGATCGGCGGCGCGGTGCCCGGCGAGACCGAGGTGTCGTCGCAGTGGATCCGCACCCTGATCGAGAACGACGACCGTACCGGTGCGGCCGCTATCTCGATTGTGCTGCTGGTGATCTCGTTCGTCGTGCTGTTCGTGTTGCGAGTCATCGGGTCGCGGGCGGCCAAGCGTCAGGAGTTGGCCGCATGACGGCCGGCGAGGAGCCGAAGGCGGATCGCGCATGACCTTGTCACCGGTGGTTCGCTACCTGGCCCGGTACGTGGCGCTGGCCTACATCACGGTGCTCGTCATCGTGCCCGTCGGCCTGATCCTGTGGCGGACGTTCCAACCCGGCCTCGGCGAGTTCTTCACCCAGATCACTACGCCGGCAGCCATTTCCGCGCTGCAGCTCTCGCTGCTCGTCGTCGCCATCGTGGTGCCGCTCAACGTGCTGTTCGGCGTGCCGACCGCACTGGTGTTGGCCCGCAACCGGTTCCGCGGCAAGAGCGTCCTGCAGGCCGTGATCGACCTGCCGTTCGCGGTGTCGCCCGTCGTGGTCGGTGTGGCCCTGATCCTGCTGTGGGGCTCGGCCGGACTGCTCGGCTTCGTCGAGCACAGTTGGGGATTCAAGATCATCTTCGGCTTCCCCGGCATCGTGCTGGCGAGCATCTTCGTCACGGTTCCCTTCGTGATCCGCGAAGTCGAACCGGTGCTGCACGAGCTCGGCACCGACCAGGAAGAGGCGGCCTCCACCCTGGGTGCGCAGTGGTGGCAGACGTTCTGGCGGATCACGCTGCCGTCCATCCGCTGGGGCCTGACCTACGGCGTCGTGCTGACCGTCGCGCGCACGCTGGGGGAGTACGGCGCCGTCATCATGGTGTCCTCCAACCTGCCCGGCCAATCCCAGACCCTGACCCTGCTGGTGTCCGACCGGTACAGCCGCGGCGCCGAATACGGCGCCTACGCCATGTCGACAGTGCTGATGGCCGTCGCGGTGATCGTGCTGATCGTGCAGGTAATCCTCGACGCCCGGCGTGCCCGGGCGGCACAATAGCTTTTCGATAGGAAGAACCGATCATGAGTGACGAGCAGAAGCAGGGCAGCCCGCCCGCCATCACGGTGCGCGGTGCCAACAAGCACTACGGCGACTTCGCGGCCCTCGACAACGTCGACTTCGACGTACCCGAGGGCTCGCTGACCGCGCTGCTGGGCCCCAGTGGGTCGGGTAAGTCCACGCTGTTGCGGGCCATCGCCGGCCTCGACACCCCGGACACCGGCACGATCACCATCAAGGGCAACGACGTCACCGGGGTGCCGCCGCAGCGGCGCGGCATCGGTTTCGTCTTCCAGCACTATGCAGCGTTCAAACACCTCACCGTCCGCGAGAACGTCGCGTTCGGGCTGAAGATCCGCAAGAAGCCGAAGGCCGAGGTCAAGGCCAAGGTCGATGATCTGCTGGAAGTGGTGGGGCTCAGCGGTTTCCAGACGCGCTACCCCAGCCAGCTCTCCGGCGGTCAGCGTCAGCGCATGGCGCTGGCCCGCGCCCTCGCGGTCGACCCGCAGGTGCTACTCCTCGACGAGCCGTTCGGCGCCCTCGACGCCAAGGTCCGCGACGACCTGCGCAGCTGGCTGCGCCGCCTGCACGACGAGGTGCACGTGACCACCGTGCTCGTCACGCACGACCAGGCCGAGGCGCTCGACGTCGCCGACCGGATCGCGGTGCTGAACAAGGGCCGCATCGAACAGGTCGGGTCGCCGACCGAGGTCTACGACAGCCCGGCCAACCCGTTCGTGATGTCGTTCCTGGGCGCGGTGTCGACGCTGAACGGGACGCTGGTGCGGCCCCACGACATCCGCGTGGGCCGCAACCCCGACATGGCCATCTCCCAGGCCGACGGCGACGTGGCGGCTACCGGAGTGCTGCGGGCCAAGGTCGACCGCGTGGTCGTCCTCGGCTTCGAGGTGCGCGTCGAGCTGACAACCGCGGCCGACCACACGCCGTTCACCGCCCAGATCACGCGCGGTGACGCCGAAGCGCTGCAGCTCATCGAGGGCGACACCGTGTACGTCCGGGCCACCCGCATCCCGCCGATCGCGGGGCAGACGCAAGAGGTCGAGGCGGTCCTCGCCGGGGCCTGAGCCACGAGGGATCACGCACCGCGGCCGCGCAACCAGACTGGTTGCGCGGCCGCAGTGTTTTCGTGTTGACCCGGTGGCCGGGTGCGTCAGATGTACATCGCGGGGTCGATGTAGGTCGTCGGGTCGACGGCGGGTTCGCGCTGTTTCTCGGTGCGCGGGCGCACGATCGCCGGAATGCCGGTGGCGATGGAGTCCGCCGGAACATCGTGTGTCACAACGGCATTCGCGCCGATCGCCGAATCGTCGCCGATGAGGATGGGGCCGAGTACCTTGGCGCCGGCGCCGACGGTCACCCGGTTGCCGATGGTGGGGTGGCGCTTGCCCTTGTTGAGGCTGCGACCGCCCAGTGTCACGCCGTGGTAGAGCATGACGTCGTCGCCGATCTCGGTGGTCTCACCGATCACCACGCCCATGCCGTGGTCGATGAAGAACCGCCGGCCGATGGTGGCCCCCGGGTGAATCTCGATGCCGGTGAGGAATCGGGTCACCTGTGCCAATACCCGCGCCGGCCCGCGCCAGGCCGGCCGCGCCCACAGCCGGTGGGCCAGGCGGTGCGACCAGATGGCATGCAGGCCCGAGTACACCAGGGCGTTCTCGACGTCCCCGCGTCCCGCCGGGTCGTGGCTGCGAGCGTTGTCCAGGTCCTCGCGGAGGGTCGAAAGAGCCCCGGCGAACAGCGTCATTTTTGTTTCTTTTCCCGTCGCTTCGCTCGCCCGGTCAGTCCCGGATGTGCTCGTACAGCGCCGTGGAGACGTACCGCTCGCCGAAGTCGGGGACGATGACGACGATGAGCTTGCCGGCGTTCTCGGGGCGCTTGGCCAGCTGCAGCGCTGCCCAGACGTTGGCACCCGCAGAGATGCCGCCGAGGATGCCCTCGTCGGTGCCCAGCGCCCGCGCGACCTCGATGGCGTCCGGGAAGGCCACGTCGATGATCTCGTCGTACACGGCGCGGTCCAGCACCTCGGGGACGAAGTTCGCGCCGAGGCCCTGAATCTTGTGCGGGCCGGCCTGGCCGCCGGTGAGGATGGGGGAGTCGACGGGTTCGACACCGACGATCTTGACGTCGGGCTTGCGGGACTTGAGGACATGCCCGACACCGGTGAGCGTGCCGCCGGTGCCAATGCCTGCGACGAAGATGTCGACCTCACCATCGGTGTCGGCCCAGACCTCCTCGGCCGTGGTCTTCTCGTGGATCGCCGGGTTGGCCGGATTGGCGAACTGATCGGCGGCGACGGAGTTCGGGGTCTCGGCAAGGATCTGCTTGGCCTTGGCGACCGCGCCGGCCATGCCTTCGGAGCCCGGCGTCAGCACGATCTCGGCGCCGTAGGCACGCAGCATGACGCGCCGCTCCAGGGACATGGTCTCCGGCATCGTCAGGATGACCTTGTAGCCACGGGCCGCGCCCACCAGTGCCAGCGCGATGCCCGTGTTGCCGCTCGTGGCCTCCACGATGGTGCCACCGGGCTTGAGTTCACCGGACTGCTCCGCGGCGTCGACGATCGCCACACCGATGCGGTCCTTCACGCTGTTCGCCGGGTTGTAGAACTCCAGCTTTGCCACAACCTGTGCACCAGCGCCCTCGGTCAACCGGTTGAGCCGGACCAACGGCGTGCGTCCGACCAGTTCGGTGACATTGGCGTAGATCTTGCCCATCGGTGACCTCTCGTCGGCGCTAGCTTGGTGAAATTGTGATGCCCGCGCAGGCACCTGCCGAATCTGCTGAATGGCGGGTGTCCCGTCAAGGGTTTCGTTCATCACAAAATCTATCTGTTTGCGACAACGCTTCAGCCCGGGGTGGGTATTTCACACCTCGATGCGCGATCCCAGGATCACCGTGCGGTCGAGAGGCAGCCGGAAGTAGGCCGCGGCGTCGGATGTGATGTAGGACGTACCGATGAAAAGCCTTGTGCGCCACGGGGCCATCGACGGCTTCTTGCCCATCACCAGATCGACCTTCGACAGGAAATAGGTCGCGCCCGCCAGATCCAGCGGCCCCTCGGTACGGGTCGAGTCGAGCAGCGCCAGCGCGGCGGGCACGTCGGGCCGGTCCATGTATCCGTAGGTGGCGGTGACGTGGATGATGCCGTCGTCGCGGTAGCCCAGGTCGTCGACCGCCAGCCGGGCGCCGTCGGTGACCCGCGGCACCGTCGCGGTCTCGAGAGACAACACCACCACGTGCTCGTGCAGCATCCGGTTGTACTTCACGTTGGCGCGCATGGCGAGCGGCGCGGTCTCGATGCCGCGGTTGAGGAACACCGCGGTGCCCGGTACCCGGGTCAGCGGGGGATCGCTGGCGACGATCGATTCCACGAACTGCCGCAGCGGGCCTTCGACGGCGTCACGGGCCCGCGTCACCACCGCGCGGCCGTCCTGCCACGTCGTCATCACGGTGAACGCGATCAACCCGATCAGCAACGGCAGCCAGGCGCCATGGACCAGCTTGGTGAGGTTGGCGGCGAGGAACAGCAGGTCCACGGTGAGCAGCGGGGCCCCGATTGCGATGACGGACCACCGGGGCCAGTTCCACCTGGCGCGGGCGATGTTGAGGAACAGCAGCGTGGTGATGGTCATGGTCCCGGTGACCGCCATGCCGTACGCGTAGCCCAGCGCCGCGGAGCTGCGGAAGGCGAAGACCAGGGTCAGCACCGCGATCAGCAGCATGCTGTTGATCCACGGCACGTAGATCTGGCCCATCGTGGACGCCGACGTGTGCAGGATCCGCAGCCGCGGCAGATAGCCGAGGTGTGCGGCCTGGGCGGCGACGGAGAACGCCCCGGTGATGACGGCTTGCGACGCGATCACGGTTGCCGCGGTGGCGAGCAGGACCATCGGCAGCCGGCCCCATTCGGGCGTCAGCAGGAAGAACGGGGCGTCGTGGACGTTCGGGTTCTGCAGCAGCAGCGCGCCCTGCCCGAAGTAGCTCAACATGCAGGCCGGGAACACCAGCAGCAGCCAGGCGACGGTGATCGGTTTGCGGCCGAAATGCCCCATGTCGGCGTACAGGGCCTCGGCGCCCGTCACCGACAGCACCACGGCGGCCAGCGCGAAGAACGCGATGTGGAAATGCCCCGCCATGAAGCCCAGCGCGTACAGCGGATTCAGGGCGCGCAGGATCTCGGGCTCCCTGATGATGCCGCCGACGCCGCAGGCGCCGATCACCGTGAACCACACGATCATCACCGGACCGAAGAACTTGCCGACGACCGCGGTGCCCCGGTGCTGCACGCTGAACAACGCGATGATGATCACCGCGGTGATGGGCACCACCCAGTCGGCAAGGCCCGGGTCGATGGTCTTCGAGCCTTCGACGGCCGACAGCACCGAGATGGCCGGGGTGATCATCGAGTCGCCGAAAAACAGTGCGGCACCGAGGATTCCGAGCGCGGCGAGGAAGGCCGCGGTGCGCCTGCCGAGCTTGTTCGACGACTGCTTCACCAGGGTGATCAGCGCCATGACGCCACCCTCGCCGTCGTTGTCGGCGCGCATCACCAAGCTGACGTAGGTGATGGTGACGATCAGCATCACCGACCAGAACACCAGAGAGACGACGCCATAGATGTTGTCGTGGCTGATCGGCACCGGATGCGGGTCATCGGGATTGAACAGCGTCTGCATCGTGTAGATCGGGCTGGTGCCGATGTCGCCGAAGACGACGCCCAGTGCACTGATGGCCAGGCCCGCTCCCAGCCCCTTGCGACCGGTGTCGGGGTGTGTGCCCACGCGCGGCGTCTCCTTCGTCCGGATCGTTGACCAACCGTCCGGATCGTAGGCGACGTAGCCGTGCAGTGTTGTCAGGTTCGAACTGCGCCCGACGGCGGGTTGCGCCGGTTGACGCGCCGGCACACCAGCAGCACCGTCGCCGGCAGCGCCATCATCGACAGCAGTTGCAGCAGCTCAGACATCGGTGGTCCCGGAAATTCGCATGAGGCCGAGTCAACCGGCGCCGTCGGCGCGGCGCCACGATCTATACGCAATCCATACGGCGCCGGCCGCGGTCTTGCCGGGATTCAGACGAGTTACGCGGCGCGTGGAATCGCGGCGACCTCGTCGAAGCGGTCCAGTACGGTCTCGGCGACGAGCCGGTGTGCGCCCAGCGGCTGGGCCATGGCGATGTGTTGTGCCGCAGCGAATTCGGCGACGCGATCGGTGATCGTGCCGTGCGCCAGGAACCAAGGCGCGATGACCAGACGCGTCGCACCCTGCTCCCGCAACAGCTCGGCGGCTTCGGCCAGGTTGGCGTGCGGGCCGGTGGCGAACGCCGTCGTGGCGTGCCAGTGGGTGCCCGCGGCGAGCCCGGGGGCCACGGTGGCGGTGCGTGCGTTGGCGGCCGCCGACGACGACCCGACAGCCGTCACCAGGACGCCGACGCTCGAGTCCAGCCGGGACACCCCGCAGTGTGTCAGCCGCTGGCTCAGCACGTGGATCAGCCGGTCGTCCTCGCCGAGCACTGGCGCTTGCCGGACCGCCGGACCGGCGTCGGCGATCATCGCGGGGATGTCGACGCGCGCGTGATAGGCGTCGGCCAGCAGCAGTGGCACCACGACGCCGTCGGTGGGCGAGTCGGCCAGCACGTCCCGCAGATTCGGCGAATTCTGTTCGCAGAACGCCACTTTGACGTCGACGCCGCGCCGTAGGGCGGCCACGGTGCGGGCCACCTCACGGGCGTTCGCCGCAGACCGCGGATCGGCACTGCCGTGCGCGGTGAGGATCAGTTGCACGGGTTCCTTCCCGTCGCTGCGCTCGCCCAGGGCGAACTCAGGACGCGTGCAGACCGCACTCGGTCTTGGCCAGGCCGGCCCAGCGACCACTGCGGGGATCGGCGCCCTCGGCCGGCTTCTGGGTGCACGGTGCGCAGCCGATGGACGGATAGCCCTCGTCCACAAGCGGATTCACCAGAATGCCGTTGGCTTCGATGTACGCCTGCATGTCGTCATCGCTCCACGCGGCGATCGGGTTGATCTTCACCAGACCGAACGCCTCGTCGAAACTGATCAGCGGAGCGTTGGCGCGCGTCGGCGCCTCGACGCGGCGGATGCCCGTCACCCACGCCGAGTAGCCCTTGAGCGCCTTCGACAGCGGCTGCACCTTGCGCAGGTTGCAGCACTGCGCCGCATCACGCGCGAACAGGTCCTTGCCGAGGAGCTGGTCCTGCTCGGCGACGGTGTGCTCGGGCGTCACGTTCACCACGTGCACGCCGTAGACGGCCTCGACGGCGTCCCGGGTGCCGATGGTCTCGGCGAAGTGGTAGCCGGTGTCCAGGAACAGGACATCGACGCCGGGACGGACCTTCGCGGCCATCTCGACGAGCACCGCGTCCTGCATGTTGGACGCCACGACATACCGGCCGGCGAAGTTCTCGTCGACCCAGCGCAGCAGTTCCTCAGCAGTGGCGTCGGCCAGTTCGGCAGCGCCGCGCGCGGCAAGTTCCCGTAGCTCGGTTTCAGTCATGGCTGTGTTCACCAAGGTCACCTCAAGTCAGCTTCGTCGGCCCGAACGGCCCACTGGGCAAAACGCTCTCCGGCCTCGCGTTGTTTCACGAAGTTGCGCACGACACGGTCGATGTAGTCACCGAGCTCGGTGGCCAGCACCTTGTGCTGACGCAGCTTGCGCCCGAAACCGCTGTCCAGGCCCAGGCTGCCGCCCAGGTGCACCTGGAAGCCCTCCTCGGGACCGTTGCCGTCGTCGATCATCTGGCCCTTGAAGCCGATGTCGGCGATCTGGATACGGGCGCACGAGTTCGGGCAGCCGTTGAGGTTGATGGTGACCGGCACGTCGAGCTGCGAGTTCAGGTCGGCGAGCCGCTGCTCGAGCTCGGGGACCAGCGACTGCGCCCGGACCCGGGTCTCGGCGAACGACAGCTTGCAGTACTCGATACCGGTGCAGGCCATCAGGTTCTTGCGCCAGTGCGACGGCCGGGTCTGCAGGCCCAGCGCGTCCAGGCCGGCGATCAGTTCCTCGACCTTGTCGTCGGGCACGTCGAGGATGATCAGCTTCTGGTACGGGGTGAGGCGGATCCGGTCGGAGCCGGCGGCCTCGGCCAGGTCGGCGACCTTGGTCAGGATGGTGCCCGACGAGCGGCCGGCGATGGCCGCGACGCCGACGGCGTTCAGGCCGTTCTTCAGCTTCTGCACGCCGACGTGGTCGATGGTGTGCGGCACCTGCTCGGGCGCCGGGCCGTCGATGAGCTTGCGGCCGAGGTATTCGGTCTCGAGAACTTCCCGGAACTTCTCCACGCCCCAGTCCTTGATCAGGAACTTAAGGCGGGCCTTGGAGCGCAGCCGGCGGTAGCCGTAGTCGCGGAAGACCTTGGTGATGCCCTCCCAGACTTCGGGCACCTCGGCCAGCGGCACCCACGCGCCGAGGCGCTGCGCAAGCATCGGGTTGGTGGACAGGCCGCCGCCGACCCAGACGTCCAAGCCGGGGCCGTGCTCGGGGTGGTTGACGCCGATGAAGGCGATGTCGTTGATCTCGTGGGCGACGTCCTGCAGACCCGAGATGGCGGTCTTGTACTTGCGCGGCAGGTTCGAGAACTCCGGGTTGCCGACGTAGCGGCGCACGATCTCGTCGACGGCCCAGCTCGGGTCGAGCACCTCGGTGAGGGACTCACCGGACAGCGGGCCACCGAGCACGACGCGCGGGCAGTCGCCGCACGCCTCGGTCGTCTGCAGGCCGACCGATTCGAGGCGACGCCAGATCTCCGGCACGTCCTCGACGCGGATCCAGTGGTACTGGATGTTCTCGCGGTCGGTGATGTCGGCGCTGTCGCGGGCGAACTCGACCGAGATTTCGCCGATGGTCCGCAGCGCGGCGCTGGTCAGGGCCCCGCCGTCGCAGCGCACCCGCATCATGAAGTAGGGCGCCTCGAGCAGGTCGGCGTTGTCGTCGCCGGTGTAGGTGCCGTCGTAGCCCTGCTCGCGCTGCGTGTACAGACCCATCCAGCGGTAGCGTCCGCGCAGATCGTCCTTGCTGATCGACTCGAAGCCCTGCTTGGAGTGGACGTCGATGATGCGCTGCCGCACGTTGAGCGCGTCGTCCTCCTGCTTGAACACCTCGTTGGGGTTCAGCGGTTCACGATTGCCCAGCGCCCACTGGCCTTCGTCGCGGGTCTTGGCGGGTTTTGCTGTTGTCACTGGGTGGTTTCCTTCGCGCAAGAGCTGGCGTTGGATCACGCGTACGCCGGGGGCTGTCCGGCACTGCCGATCCTGTGCCGGCTGAAAGATTCTGGTGGCAGAACTAGGGCATCAAGGCAGCATCAAGGCAGACAGCAACAGCTGCATACACGCTTGAAGTCGACATGCCGCCGCATTACCAATGCGGAACCGAGGGCGCGGTTGAGGCTGGCGGACACCCGGCCATTCTGCCACGAACAGGACATTCGGCCTAACCGGGCCAGGTTCGGAATCATCGCGAGCAAAACCTTGCTCGCCGCGGTGGGACACTGGTTGCCATGACCGACGCCCATACCAGCGCTACCGGGCCGTTCGGCATCTATATCCACGTCCCGTTCTGCGCGACCCGCTGCGGCTACTGCGACTTCAACACCTACACCGCCAGTGAGCTGGGCGGAGCCAGCCCCGAGGGCTGGCTGACGGCGCTGCGCACCGAGCTGGCGATGGCCGGCGCCCAGGTCGACCTGCCGGTCGACACGGTGTTCGTCGGCGGTGGCACGCCGTCGCTGCTGGGTGGCTCCGGCCTGCGGGCCGTGCTCGACGCGGTGCGGGACAACTTCCGGCTCGGTCCCGGCGCCGAGGTGACGACCGAGTCCAACCCGGAGTCGACGTCGCCCGAGTTCTTCGCCGAGTTGCTGGACGCCGGCTACACGCGGGTTTCCCTCGGCATGCAGTCGACGGCGCCGCACGTGCTGGCGGCACTCGACCGCACCCACTCGGCCGGCCGCGCCCCGGCGGCGGCGCGGGAGGCGCTGGCGGCCGGGTTCGCGCACGTCAACCTCGACCTCATCTACGGGACGCCGGGGGAGTCCGACGACGATCTGCGCCGGTCCGCGGATGCGGCCATCGAGGCCGGTGTCGACCACGTCTCGGCGTACGCGCTGATCGTCGAGGACGGCACCGCGCTGGCCCGCAAGGTGCGGCGCGGCGAGATCCCCGCACCCGACGACGACGTGCTCGCAACCCGCTACGAGCTGCTGGATACGCACCTGAGCCAGGCCGGGCTGGACTGGTACGAGGTGTCGAACTGGAGCCGTCCGGGCGGCGAGTGCCGGCACAACCTCGGCTACTGGGACGGCGGCCAGTGGTGGGGCGCCGGGCCGGGTGCGCACGGTTTCGTCGGCGCCCGGCGCTGGTGGAATGTCAAGCACCCCAACGCTTATGCCGAGGCCCTCGCCGCGGGCAGGCTGCCGGTCGCGGACTTCGAGGAGCTGGACGACGCCACCCGGCACGTCGAGGACGTCATGTTGCGGTTGCGGCTGCGCAGCGGTCTGCCGGTCGCCGTGCTCACCGCGGCCGAGCGGGACCGGGCCGAAGGTGCGGTGGCCGACGGTCTCGTGGCGGTCACCGACGACCGTCTGGTGCTGACGGAGTCCGGCCGGCTGCTGGCCGACGCCGTGGTGCGCACGGTCCTGGACTGAACCACTGGACTGAACCCAGCGGGCGGGTTCTCGCATCCCACAGCCAGTCGCTATGGTTAGGCAAACCTTAGTCTACGGGTGGAGTGGGTATTCCGATGACCGACGCAGAACCGTCGCCGCGTGCGCAGCTCAAACAGGCGAAGCTCGCGGCAGCGCAGGACCGCGCGGCGCTCAAGGAGCTGCTGGCGCCCGTGCGCGGCCGCACCGCGCTGGCCCAATTGCTGCAGCTGATCGCGGCGGCCGCGACGGTGGTGCCGTTCATCGGCATCGTCGAGCTGGGCCGGTATCTGCTGGCGAGCGGCCCGATCGAGGCGGCCCGGGTGTGGACGATCGTCGCGGTCTTCATCGGCGGCGGCCTCGGCCTGCGCACCCTCGCCGGCGGCCTGGCGCTGACGCTCACCCACCACGCCGACGTCCAGCTGCAGGGCGAGCTGCGCCGCCGGTTGGTGACCACGCTGGGACGGTTGCCGCTGGGCTGGTTCGGTGCGACGTCCTCCGGCGAGGTACGCAAGGCCGTCCAGCACGACGTCGGCGAGCTGCACCACCTGGTGGCCCACGCCGCGGTCGAGAAGACCGGCGCACTCGCCACACCGGCATTCGGCCTGGCGTACTGCTGGTACCTGGACTGGCGGCTGGGGCTGCTGGCCATCGGCACGATTCCGATCTACCTCGTCGTCTACAGCGTCCTGATGCGCGGCGCGATGGCCCGCATGGCCCAGATGAACGAGGGCATCGCCCAGATCAGCGCCACCATCGTCGAGTTCATCGCCGGGGTCTCGGTGGTCAAGACCTTCGGGGAAACCGGCAAGGCGCACAAGCGATTTGCCGACGCCGCCGACGAGTTCAACGACGGCTTCGCCGGATTCGTGGGACCCATGGTGCGGCTGCGCGCGGTGTCGTCGGTGTTCGTCGAAGCGCCGGTGGTGCTGCTGGTGAACCTCGCCGGCGGCCTGTGGTTCATCCGCAACGGCTGGGTGACGCCGATCGAGGTCCTGGGGTCGACGCTCGTCGCCGTCACCATCCCCACCGCCGTGCTGGCCGTCGGGTACTCCGCCGCCGCGAGCCGCCAGGCCGTCGCCGCAGCCGGCCGGCTGACGGCGTTGCTGACCGCCCCCGAGTTGCCGATCGCCCAGAACCCGCAAGTGCCGCAGGATAATTCGGTCAGCTTCTCGGGCGTCGAATTCTCGTACGACGGCACCAACACGGTGCTGCACGACATCTCGCTCGACCTGCCCGCCGGCAGCATCACCGCGCTGGTCGGCCCGTCGGGCAGCGGCAAGTCGACGCTTGCGACGCTCGTCCCGCGCTTTCACGACGTCACCGGTGGCGAGGTGCGCATCGGCGGCGTGGACGTCCGTCAGATCGACCCCGCGGTGCTGTACCGGCACGTTGGTTTCGTCCTGCAGGACGTGCAGCTGCTGGGCATGAGTGTGGCCGACAACATCCGCCTGGGCCGTGCCGATGCCGACGACGATGCGGTGTACGCCGCCGCGCGCGCCGCACACATCCACGACCGGATCCTGGCGCTGCCCAAGGGGTATGACTCGGTGGTCGGGGAGGACGCGCACTTCTCCGGTGGCGAGGCGCAGCGCATCAGCATCGCCCGCGCGCTGCTCGCCGACACCCCGATCCTGGTGCTCGACGAGGCCACGGCATTCGCCGACCCCGACTCCGAGGCGCAGATTCAGGCCGCGCTGTCGACCCTGATCGAGGGCCGCACAGTGCTGGTGATCGCCCACCGGTTGGGGTCGATCGTCGGCGCCGACAACATCGTCGTCCTGCGGGACGGGCGCATCATCGAACAGGGGCGCCACGACGAATTGCTCTCCCGGGAAGGTGTTTTCGCGCGCATGTGGCAGACGTACACGGCCACCGGTGAATTGGAGGCGGTGCGATGACGATGATCAACGGGTTCCTGCGGATACTCGGCCCCGAGCGTGGCCGCATGTACAGCTTCCTGGCCTGGGCCGTCGCGTACGGCCTGCTGCACGGTCTTTCGATGACGCTGCTGGTGCCGATCTCGCTGGCTTTGTTCGACGGTGACTTCGGTGCGGCGGGCCGCTGGCTCGTCGTCCTGGCGGCGGTGGTGCTGCTCAGCGCCGTCGCCCACTACGTGCAGGCCGCGCAGTCGATGCGGATGGCCCTGACCACGATGCGGCTGCTGCACCACCGGCTCGGCGACCACATGGTCACCCTGCCGCTGGGCTGGTTCACCCGCGAGCGGGTCGGCCAGGTGTCCCAGATCGCGGTCAAGGGCACGACTTTCGTCGGCACGAGCAGCGCGCACCTGGTGACGCCGCTGGTGGTCAACACCACCAGTGCACTGACCGTCGTCGTCGGGCTGTTCGTCTTCGACTGGCGCATCGGCGTCGCGGCCCTGGCGGGTGGGGTGGTCCTCATCCTGGCCACCCGGGCGTCCGCCGCGTTGATCGCGTCGGCCGAGGCGCGCACGCATGCCGCCGAGATCGAGGTGAACTCCCGTGTCATCGAATTCGCGCGCTGCCAGCCGGTGCTGCGCGCGTTCGGGCGGACCGGGGCCGAATTCGATCCGCTGACCGGGGCGCTGGCCGAGCAGGAGCGGGTCGGCAAACGGGCGCTGTGGGCCTCGGTGGCCGGCATGATGCTGAGCGGCGTCGGCGTGCAGGCGGTGCTCGGCGGACTCATCACGGTGGGCGTCTGGCTGGCCGTCGGCGGCGAGATCAACCCGGTGACGCTGGTGGCCATCCTCGGGCTGGCGGCGCGCTTCACCTCGCCGCTGTCGGAACTGGCCGAATACGGCTCCGCGATGCGGATGGCCGGTGCGGAGCTGGATCGGATCACGTCGGTGCTCGACACGCCGGCGCTCCCGGAACCGGCTGCACCGCAATCGGTTACGACGCCCGGGCAGGTTGAACTGGACGGTGTCGCCTTCAGTTATCCGGGGCGCCGCGTGCTCGAGGACGTCAGCTTCGTCGCGGCGCCCGGCACCATGACGGCGCTGGTCGGCCCGTCTGGCTCGGGCAAGACCACCATCACCCGCCTGCTGGCGCGCTTCTACGACGTCGACGCCGGCGTGGTCCGCGTCGGTGGCGTCGATGTCCGGGACCAGAGCACCGCGGAGCTGATGGCCCAGCTGTCCCTGGTGTTCCAGGACGTGTACCTGTTCGACGACACGCTCTGGGAGAACGTGCGGATCGGGGCACCGGCCGCGTCCGACGACGACATCCGGGAAGCGGCCCGCACCGCCGGCCTGCAGTCCGTCGTGGACCGGCTGCCGGCCGGTTGGCAGACGCGGGTCGGCGAGGGCGGTTCGGCGCTGTCCGGCGGTGAACGTCAGCGTGTCTCGATCGCGCGGGCATTGCTGAAAAACGCTCCGGTGGTGCTGTTCGACGAGGCCACCAGCGCGCTGGACCCCGAGAACGAACGCCACGTCGCCGCGTCCATCCGCGAACTGGCGGATCGCAGCACCGTCATCGTGATCGCGCACAAGCTGTCGACGGTCACGGCCGCCGACAACATCGTCGTGCTGTCCGACCGCGGCACGGTGGACGACAGTGGCACGCATGACCAGCTGATGGCGCGCGGTGGCCGCTATGCCGACTTCTGGGCGCAGCGGACGTCGGCCAGCGGGTGGACCGTCGCGACGCGGGAGGCGAAAGCCGGCGCTGGGTCCTGAATCACAGGGGCGGGCAGTGTTTTTTGGGTGAGGTTAGGCTAAATTAACTTTCGTGACTGCTGAAGCTATAGACGCGGCGTCGGTGACGCGCATTGCTTTGCCCGCCGACGTCGTCCCGGCCGATCTGATCGCGCAACTGGCAGCCGAACTTCCCGAGCGCTCCGGCGCCGACTATGTCGGCTACGAGCACTCGGGCGAGTGGGTGCTGGCCATCGGAGTGCGCACCGCCATCGAATTCGACAGCGACGAATTGCGGATCGTCGACGCCGGCGGCGCAGTCGCCCGCCAGGCGTGGAGCGGCCGGCCCGGCGAGGTGCTGGGCGACGCCGTCGACCGGCTGCTCTTGGAGACGGACCGGCTTTTCGGTTGGGTCGCTTTTGAATTCGGCACCTACCGCTTCGGGCTGGCACAGCGACTGCCGGCGGGGACCCCGCTGGCGCGGGTCTTCAGCGCGCAGACGCAGGTGGTCGTCGCCGACGGCGAGGTGTGCGTGTCGGGTGACGGGGACGTGGTGGTCGAGACGCTGAATCGGCTGCTGCAGTCGGGTATCCCGGCGGTCGGGGCCACCCGCGCCGTCGACGTGAGCGTCGACGGCAGTGACTACCCGTCGCGGGTTGCCGCCGCCGTCGCCGAGATTGTGGCGGGCGACTACCAGAAGGTCATCCTGTCGCGCCGGTTCGAGGTGCCGTTCGCGGTCGACTTCCCGGCGACGTACCGGGTGGGCCGGGCGAACAACACCCCGGTGCGGTCATTCCTGTTGCGGCTGGGCGGGATTCGCGCGCTGGGCTTCAGTCCGGAGCTCGTCGCCGCGGTGCGGGCCGACGGCACCGTGGTCACCGAGCCGCTGGCCGGCACCCGCGCCTTCGGCCGCGGCGTGGATCACGACCGCGCTGCCCGCGCCGATCTGGAATCGAACTCGAAAGAGATTGTCGAGCATGCGATTTCGGTCCGCAGCTCGCAGGAGGAGATCGCCGAGGTGGCCAAGCCCGGCACCACGGTCGTCAGCGACTTCATGACGGTGCGGGAGCGCGGCAGCGTGCAGCACCTGGGCTCGACGGTGTCCGGCGAGCTGTCGGAACAGATGAACCGGATGCATGCGCTGGAGGCGCTGTTCCCGGCGGTGACGGCCTCGGGCATTCCCAAGGCCGAGAGCGTCGACGCCATCATGCGGCTCGACGAGTCGCCGCGTGGTCTGTACTCCGGCGCGGTCGTGATGTTCAGCGCCGACGGCGGTATGGACGCCGCGTTGACGCTGCGCTCGGCCTACGAGGCCGACGGCCGGACCTGGCTGCGCGCCGGCGCCGGGATCATCGCCGAGTCGACGCCGGAACGCGAGTTCGAGGAGACCTGCGAGAAGCTGACGACGCTGGCCCCGTATCTGGTGCCCCGCGCCTGAGCTAGAAGTCCAGGCCGGCCGGGGCGTCGGCGGGCGGTTCGCCGCCGGCGTCGGTGAACGCGTGGAGCGCGCGGACCAACCCCATGCGCTCACGGGCCGGCATGACCTCGACGATCCGG
Organism: Mycobacterium sp. SMC-17; assembly: GCF_045310915.1. Classification (NCBI taxonomy): domain Bacteria; kingdom Bacillati; phylum Actinomycetota; class Actinomycetes; order Mycobacteriales; family Mycobacteriaceae; genus Mycobacterium; species Mycobacterium sp. SMC-17. The sequence goes on from NZ_JBJIAK010000001.1 coordinate 136,022, forward strand.
GCGATCTCGGCACGGCGGCGGGCGGTCACGGTGTCCACGACGGCGCGTCCCCGGCGGGTCAGCTCCACGACGATCTCGCGGCGGGAACCGGGGTTCGGGTGCCGGTCGATCAGACCGGCCGTGACCAGGCGCTCGGTCATCCGGCCGATCGTCGAGGGCTGTACGTCGAGCTGACCGGCAAGTGTCGTCAGATTGCTCGTGCCGTGTGCCGCCAGGATCGCCAGGACTCGGAGCTGGGGGATGGTCAGCATGTCGTCGACGGCCGCAACGGAGCGGGCCGTGATGTCCAGGAGCAGGCGCGATGCGGTCACGAGAGCGTCGGCGATGGTGTCGACCGACGGCTCGGCGGCGGTTCTCGGTTGGGCGGACACCGCGGTTCCTCCTCGTGGGGTAGAGATAATTTACCAGCTCGCTAATTTTGAAGCCGTTACCAAACGGTGACCTGCGGGGTATGGTGCACCGGTGGACAAGGCCGGATTAGCTACCGCGACGCGCGCCAGGCGCCGCTGGTCGGTGGCTCTGGCGGCGCTCGTCATGCCGGCTGCGGCGTTCGTCACCGCCGGCACCGCGACCCAGGCCGTCACCACCGCCGCTGACGTGGATGTCTGCTGCGCGCAGGTGGTCCTGGCCGAGCGGGCCGCTTCCCATCCGGGTTCGCTGATCGTCGCCGAGGCCGCCGAGAGTTCGCGTGCCATGGTGCGCACCATGGCTTTGCCGGTGGGCGTCGCCGCCGAACGCGGCCTGCAGGTCGACACCATCCTCGCCGAACGCGCGGTCAGCGCGACGTTCCCGGAGATTCACACCATGACCGGGGTCCGGCCGGACGCGCTGCGCTGGCATCCCGAAGGCCTGGCGCTCGACGTGATGGTGCCCGACTACGGGTCGTCGGCAGGCAAGGCGCTCGGGGACCGCATCCTGCGGTACGTGCTGGCCAACGCGCAGAAGTTCGATCTGAACCATGTGATCTGGCGGCAGGCCATCTATTTCCCGGACGGCACCGCCCACCGGATGCCGGACTACGGCGGGCCCGACGCCAATCACTACACACACGTGCACATCTCGACCAACGGCGGCGGCTACCCCACGGGCAACGAGTCCTACGTCTTGTCCGCTTCCGGGCCGACGTTGGTCAAGGGTTCATCGACGCCCACCGTGACGTTCGTCAGCGCGCACTGAGTTCGACCCGCGCTGAGCCGGGCCCCGGCGAGCGCACCGATGAAGAGCGCCAACAACATCCAGCCCGCGCTCGTGCCCAGCCCGTTCTTGGCCATCAGCAGCAGCGCCACGCCGGCCGCGCAGATCAGCACACCGGCCACCGTCGACGCGCGCCCCGTCGCCCGGACGCGTGCGTCCCACCAGCGCAGCGGATTGTGCTCGAGCGGGGACAGCAGCAGGAACATGACCGTCATCACCACGGCGAAGACCAGCGCGCGGATCGCGATGTTGCGCCAGAAGTACGGGGCCGCCGGGTCGTACGCGTCCAGGCCCACGGCATGCAGGCTGAACGTCGCGATGGCGATGGCCGCGATGTGCCACAGGTACAACGTCATCGCCCCGCTGTTGCCCACCACGATCAGGTACCAGATGCGGGGACGCCCGGCCCACCGGCGGACCGCACCGGCGCAGGCGATGAACAGACTGGACATCCAGACGCATTGCAGGGCAAGCAGCAGCGTCGGCGGGGTGACGTTCGACATCCGTTCGGTGCCGGTGACCACCAGTGACACGTCGTAGGGCCCGTACCTGGCAACCAGCACCTGGACGGCCAGGGTGCCGGCGGCGACGGCCAGCGCCGTCCTCGGTGCGATGAGCCGGTGCGCGTACGCCGCGCCGATGACCATCGGAATCAGCCAGACCACAATCAGATTCGCCGCGCCGGCTTCCAACATGTGCGTGCTGATCCGGGCCCAGTCGCCGAGCGCCGCAGCCGCCATGAGGGCCGCGACGACCAGTGCGGCCGACCGCGCCGAGCGCAAGCGCGCCAAGGCGGGGACGAACGCCAGCACGATCAGATAGGTGCCGAGGAACCACAGCAGTGCGACGGCCTCGTTGCCCAGGGCCGCCGCGGACTCGGCACCCATGGTGAACCGCACCACGATCAGGGCGACGGTCCACGCGCCCAGGTACCACAGCGCCGGTCGGCACAGGCGTTGCGCGCGGGTGAAAAGCCAGGTGCCCCAGGGCGTCCCGGCACGCCAGCTGTGAATGCCCGCCGCGGCTCCGGCGAAGAAGAACAACGGCATGACCTGCAGCACCCAGGTGGCCGGCTGCAGGCCGGGAACGGCGCCCAGGGTGTTGCCGATCTGGACGCCGTCGGCGGTGATGGTGGCCAGCAGCAACGCGCAGTGACCGAACATCACCACCAGCAGCGCACCGAGGCGCGCCACGTCGATGCTGCGGTCGCGGTCGGGCGCGGTGCCGTCAATCACGGTGTGGAAATCGGGCAACAGTCTCGGCATGAGCTGATGATGCCCGAGCGCCGGGCGGCGTGGATGAGTGTGACTACTCAGACCCGCCCGCGACCACCGCGACGTCGGCGGCACCGTCGTGCTGCCCGACGAACCGGCGAATGCGGGCCACCGCGAACACGATGCACAGCACCACGAGCGTGGGACCGGTCGCGACGATGACGAACTGCGAGATGTCGACCGGGTAGTTGAAGATCATGTACAGCGCGAAGACGGGATAGAAACCGCACAGGAGCCCGAGCCCGACGCACAGCTGCGTGTGCAGCCGGTGCCAGTCCTGGATGCTCTGCTCGGTCCAGCCGCGTTCGGGCAGCGCCGGCTCGGCGAGCGCGGGGGAGATGACGCCGGCCATCTTCTTCGAATTCGGTTTGCGCAGTAGCCCGCTGATGGCGAAGGACCACACCAGCAGCGACATGGGGACGAGTTCGAGGGCCTGCACGATGCGCGGGTTCCTGGTGGTGAGCGCGATGATCAGCGAGCACGCGGCGCCGACGATCACCACGACGTTCGCGGGCTCGACCTTGCGCTTGCGCACCATGGTCAGCGCGCCCTGCGCGGCGGCGGTGATGATGGCCCCGACCAGCGCGAGGTACGGCTCGAAGTCGAACACGCGCAGCACGTAGTACGCGATCAGCGGTGGAATGGTGTTGATCGCCGTGTTGACGATGTACTCGCGCAGGGTCTTCGGGGTATCGGACATGGAAGCTGGCTCCTAGCGGGGGTCGGTTTATCCCGCGAGCAGACGTAAAACTGTCGATATCTGGCGAAATTCGACAGTTTTGAGTCTGCTCGCGAGGGATTTCATGGTCAGGCGGATGTGGCGGCCGCGATGGCCCGGCTGATGGCCTTCTTGTCGACCTTGCCGACAGCAGTCACCGGCAGCGATGGCTGTGCGATCAGGGTGTCGGGCCGGCTGTGTACCGCAACGCCGCGGTCGTCGAGGTAGCTGTTGAGGTTGCTGAGGCTGACGGCAGGACCGCTGAATACGACCACCGCGCATATCTTTTCGCCCAGATAGGGGTCCGGCAGCGGGACCGCGGCCGCGGCCCGGATCGACGGGTGCGTGAGCAGGTGTTCCTCGAGATCGAGCGCCGAGATCGTCTCCCCGCCCCGGTGGATGACGTCCTTGATGCGTCCGGTGACCTCGAGGTAGCCGTCGGCCCGGCGGCGCACCCGATCCCCGCTGCGGTAGAAGCCATCCGGGCTGAATGACCGCTCGTTGTCGGACGGGGCCCGGTAGTAGCCGTTCAGGGTGTACGGCCCACGCACCAGCAGCTCACCCTCGCCGCCGACCGGCACGTCGGCGCCCTCGTCGTCGACGATGCGCAACTCGTCGTCCGGGCACAGCGGTGCCCCTTGGGTGTGGTCCAGCAGTTCGGGATCATCGCCGGGACGGGTGTAGTTGATCAGCCCCTCGGCCATGCCGAAAACCTGTTGCAGGCCGGGGGTCAGCGCGGCGCGCGCGGCCGCCGCGTCCGGTGCGGACAGTTTGGCGCCGCCGACCTGGAGCAGTCGCAAGGTGGTGGGGCGCTGCGGTTCCCAATCGCAGGCCTGCGTCCACAGGGTGGCCAGGGCGGGCACCAGAGCGCAGACGGTGACGCGGTGCCGGGCGATGGTGGCGAACGCGGACTCCGGGCTGGGATCGGTGGTGAAGACCGTGGTGGCGCCGACGGACATGGCGCCCAGCATCCCCGGGCACGACAGCGGGAAGTTGTGCGCAGCCGGCAGCACCGTCAGATACACGTCGTCACCGGTCATTTCGCACACCGCGGCGCTGGCGGTGGCGTTGTAGTAGTAGTCGTCGTGGGTGCGGGGGATCAGCTTCGGCGCCCCGGTGGTGCCGCCGGAGACCAGCAGCAGGGCGGGTTCCGCGGTGTCGATCGTCGGCGCGGCTGCCGCCGCGTGGCCGAAAAGGGAAGTCCAGCTGGTGAATTCGCCGGCATCGCCGCTGACGACCACGTGCCGCAGGCGCGGGTGCTCGGCAACCAGCTCGCGCGCCATGTCGCGATAGTCGAAGCCGCCGAACCGGTCGGCGATGACGAGCGCGACGGCGCCGCTGACCGTGGCGAAATGACCGAGTTCGGCGCGCCGATGAGCGGGCAGGCACATGACGGGCACCGCACCCGCGCGCAGCAGTCCGAACAGGGCGATGGCGAAGTCGGTGGTGTTGGGCATTTGCAGCAGTACGCGGTCGCCGGTTTCGATGCCGAGAGCGGCGAAGCCGGCGGCGGCTTCGGCGGCCAGCCGATCGAGTTCGGCAAACGTGTGTGACGCGGATGAGTCGACGACGGCGACGCGGTCCGGCCACTGTCGCGCGGCGTCGGACAACAAGCTGTCCAGCGGTTTGCCTGCCCAATAGCCCGCCTCGCGGTAACGCTCTGCGCGATCGTGCGGAAACGGAACGAATCCATTCAGCAAATGCTGGTCGGCCTCGGTGGAGACAGTGGTGCGCGTCACGGCGGATCCCTCGGGGTAGGCATGGAGGTAGCGGCAATATAGGGTAGCCTAATCAAAATTAGGACAGCCTGTCTTTAACGTGTTCGGGAGGGTTTTGTGGGCGTCGTGGCAGTGAATTCGCAGGCCATCCGCGAGGAGGTTGCCGAACTGCTGGGTGCCCGTGCCGACACCCTCGACCCGGGCGCCGACCTGATCAGCCAGGGCCTGGATTCCATCCGCATGATGTCCCTCGCCGGACGCTGGCGGAAGCAGGGCATCGACATCGACTTCGCCGCACTGGCCGCCGAGCCGACCATCGCGGCCTGGTCCGAACTGCTGTCGGCGGCGGGCGGCCTGCAGCGCGCCGAAACTTCGGCACCGCAGGATGATTCGGAACATGACCAGCCGTTCGGCCTGGCCCCGATGCAGCACGCCATGTGGATCGGCCGGGAAGACGACCAGCAATTGGGTGGCGTCGCCGGGCACCTCTATGTCGAATTCGACGGCCACGGCGTCGATGCCGGGCGACTGACCGCCGCCGCAACGGCTTTGGCGGCACGGCACCCCATGCTGCGCGTGCAGTTCCTCGCCGACGGCACGCAGCGCATCAAGGCGCTCGACGGCGACTTCCCGGTGACGGTCACCGACCTGCGGGACCTGCCGGCGGACCAGATTGCCGAGCAGCTGGCCGCGACCCAGCGCCGCAAGGCGCATCAGCAGTTGACCGACCAGGTCTTCGAACTGACCCTGACCCTGCTCCCGGACGGCAAGACCCGCCTGCACGTCGACCTGGACATGCAGGCCGCCGACGCCATGAGCTACCGCACCCTGATGACCGATCTCGCGGCCCTGTACCGCGGTGTCGAGCTGGCTCCGCTGGCCTACACGTACCGCGAATACCGCGTGGCCACAACGCAATCGGCGCAAGAACCCAATCCCCGCGCCGACGCGGATCGGCAGTGGTGGGGCGAGCGGCTCCCGGAACTGCCCGACCCGCCACGCCTGCCGCTGGTTCCGGTTGCCGAGCAGAACGACCCGCGGCACACCACGCGGCGCTGGCACTGGCTGGCCCCCGACGTGCGGGACGCGCTGTATGCCGCGGCCCGCCGGCGCGGCATCACGCCCGCGATGGCCCTGGCCGCGTCCTTCTCCGATGCCCTGGCCTGCTGGTCGGCCGGACAGCGCTTCCTGCTGAACGTGCCGCTGTTCGGGCGCGATCAGCGGCACGCCGACGTCGACCGCCTGGTGGGTGACTTCACGTCGTCGCTGCTGCTGGACGTCGACCTGACCGACGCGGCCACCGCGACGGCGCGCTGCGGCGTGCTGCAGGATGCATTCCGCAGCGCCGCAGCGCATTCCGAGTACTCCGGGCTCGAGGTGCTGCGCGACCTGAGCCGGCACCGCGGCACCCAGGTGCTGGCACCCGTCGTCTTCACCAGCGCCCTCGGCCTCGGCGAACTGTTCGGCTCGGCCGTGCTCGAGACGTTCGGCACGCCCGGGTGGATCAATTCGCAAGGGCCGCAGGTGATGCTGGACGCCCAGGTTACCGAGTTCAACGGCGGCGTGCTGGTCAACTGGGATGTGCGCGAGGACGCGTTCCCCGACGGCGTCATCGACGCCATGTTCGCCCGGCACATCGCCGAGCTCGAACGGCTGGCCGGCGACGACGCCGCATGGGAGGCACCCACCCCGGAGCCCTTGTCGGCGGCGCAGCGCGCGGTCCGTGACGCGGCCAACAGCCGCACCGCGGCGCCCAGCGGCGCGGCGCTGCACACCGGCTTCTTCGCCTCGGCAGCAGCCCGCCCCGACGCCACCGCCATGATCGGCGAGTCCCGGCAGTGGACGTATGCCGAACTGGCCGAGGAGGTTTCGGCCGTCGCGTCCGCGCTGCAGATCGCCGGTATCGTGCCGGGGGACACCGTGGCCGTCCTCGGACCCAAGGGCGCCGAACAGATCATCGCGCTGCTGGCCATCCTCGCCGCCGGCGCGGTCTACCTGCCGATCGGCGTGGACCAGCCCGCCGACCGCACCGAGAAGATCCTGGCCACCGGCGGCGTCCGGATGGCGCTCTACTGCGGTGACCTGGCACCGTCGTGGAAACCGTCGCTCACCGTGACGGAGGCATTGCGGATCGGCCGTCGCGCCGAGGGACCGTTCGTCCCGGCCGCCACCGATCCGCACGAACTGGCCTACGTGCTGTTCACCTCCGGCTCCACCGGTGAGCCCAAGGGCGTCGAGGTCACCCACGACGCGGCGATGAACACCGCGGAATTCCTGTACGGGCACTTCGACATCGGACCGGCCGACCGCTGCCTCGCGCTGGCCACCCTCGAGTGTGACCTGTCGGTGCTCGACATGTTCGCCACGCTCGCGACGGGCGGCAGCATCGTCGTCGTCGACGAGCCGTACCGGCGCGACCCGGACCGCTGGGCCGCCCTCATCGCCCAGCACGGCGTGACGGTGCTCAACTTCCTGCCGGGCTGGCTGGAGATGCTCGTGGAGGTCGGTGCGGGGCGTCTGGACACCGTCCGGGTGGTGCTCACCGGTGGCGACTGGGTCCGGACCGCCATGGTCCGGCACCTGCAGGCGCAGGCGCCCGGTGTCCGCGTCGCGGGCCTCGGCGGAGCCACCGAAACCGCCATTCACGCAACGATTTTCGAGGCCGGCAAGTTGCCGGACACCTGGTCGGCGGTGCCCTACGGCGTGCCGTTCACCAACAACGCGTGCCGCGTGGTCAACGAGTCGGGCCAGGACTGCCCCGACTGGGTGGCCGGCGAACTGTGGTTCGCCGGACGCGGCATCGCCTCGGGCTACCGCGGCCGGGCCGATCTGACCGCCGACCGCTTCGTGCGCTACGCGGGCCGAACCTGGTACCGCTCAGGGGATCTGGCGCGCTACCGGCCGGACGGCATCCTGGAGTTCGTCGGGCGTGCCGACCACCGCGTGAAGATCAGCGGCTACCGCATCGAGCTCGGTGACGTCGAGGCCGCACTGCAGCGGGTTCCGGGCGTGCGTGCCGCGGTGGCCGGAGTGGTCTCCGGCGGGGAGCGTGGACATGACGTGCTGGCGGCCCTCGTCTCGGTCGACGACGCGGAGCTGACCGCCGAGCGCATCTCCGCGGCCGTTGCCGAACTCGTACCGCCGCACATGATCCCGCGGCAGCTGCAGGTGGTTGCGGCGATTCCGTTCACCGTCGGCGGCAAGACCGACCGCCGGGCCGCGGCCGGTCAGCTCGCGGCACTGGTCCAGGCGGCCGACGGCGCCGGACGGGCGCAGCCGGAGACGATGCTGGAGCGCGCCCTGGTGGCGATCGTCTCCGAGCTGGTCGCAGTCGATGCGGGTGTCGAGGACGACTTCTTCGAGCTCGGCGGTGATTCGGTTCTGGCGACCGCCACCGTCGCGCGGATCCGGAAGTGGCTGGATACCCCGACCGTGGGCGTGCCGGACATCTTCGCCGCCCGGACGGTGCGGGCGCTGGCGCAGCGGCTGACCGGCCGCGAGAACGGCAGCGACCGACTGGAAATGGTCGCCGAGCTCTACCTGGAGATTTCCGAGATGAACCACGACGACGTGCTCACCGCGCTGGACCCGGCGGCCGTCTCATGACCGACGTGCATACCGGCTCCGCGACCGAGCCGAAAAGCGCCTTCGCGCCCTGGATCAAGCACTACGCGGGCTCCGGCGACGCCGGAGCGGTCGTGATCTTCCCGCATGCCGGCGGGGCCGCGGTCGCCTACCGGGACCTGGCCACCGCCTTGTCGGGCAAGGGGATCGACGCGTATGTCGTCCAGTACCCGCGCCGCGCCGACCGGCTGGCGCATCCGGCGCACCCGACCGTCGAGCAGCTGGCCGCCGACCTGTACGCCGCGGGCGACTGGCCGGGCCTCGGCCCGCTGCGACTCGTCGGGCACTGCATGGGTGCGGTGGTGGCCTTCGAATTCGCACGCGTGGCGGAACAGAGCGGCGCCACCGTGCACAGCCTGTGGGCGTCGGCCGGCCAGGCGCCGTGCGATGTGGTCGACGCGCCGCCGCTGCCGACCGGCCCGCGCGAAATGCTCGCCGAGATGGTCGATCTCGGAGGTACCGACCCCCGGCTGCTCGCCGACGTGGATTTCGTCGAGATGCTGCTGATGGCGGTGGGGGCCGACTACGAAGCCCTCAACAGGTACGTGGGCGGCGGCCGCATCGCTGCCGACATCCACGCTCTCGGCGGGCGCGACGACCATCGCATCGACCGGGACATGCTGCGCCGCTGGGAGAACCACACGTCGGGCGCCTTCACCCTGGCCGAGTTCGACGGCGGCCACTTCTACCTCAACGACCAGCTGGACGCGATCGCGGAAGTGATCAGTGCGCGCTGAATCGATGGGCGCCGACTCGGCAACGGACGATCCGGTGGTCATCGTCGGGATGGCGGTCGAGGCCCCCGGCGATGTGGACGACGCGGACAGCTATTGGCAGCTGCTGTCTGCCGGGCGAGAGGCGCTCGGCGCGTTCCCCGAGGACCGCGGCTGGGCCGTGCGCGACCTGCTCGCGGGCTCGCGCCGCGACGGGTTCAAGCGCATCCACAACCGTGGCGGATTCCTGACCGGCGCAGCGCTTTTCGACCCCTCGTTCTTCGGCATCTCGCCGCGCGAGGCGGTGGCGATGGACCCGCAGCAGCGCGTCGCGCTGCGCGTGACATGGCGGGCGCTGGAGAACGCCGGCATCAACCCCGATGATCTGGCCGGGCACGACGTCGGCTGCTACATCGGCGCCTCGGGCACCGGATACGGCCCCGATCTCGCCGAATACTCCGACCTGAGTGGGCATCTGATCACCGGGACGTCGCTGGGCGTGATCTCCGGACGAATCGGTTACCTGCTGGGCCTCGACGGCCCGGCGCTGACGATCGACACGTCGTGCTCATCGGCGCTGACCGCGTTCCACACCGCGGTGCAGGCACTGCGCTCGGGTGACTGCAGCATGGCGCTCGCCGGCGGGGTGTGCGTGATGGGGTCGCCGGGATACTTCGTCGAATTCGCCAAACAGCACGCCCTCTCCGACGACGGGCACTGCCGGCCGTACAGCGCGCAGGCCAGCGGCACCGTCTGGGCCGAAGGCGCCGGCATGTTCGTGCTGGCACGAAAGTCGGTGGCGCAGCGGAGCGGTCACCGCGTGCTCGCGGAGGTCCGGGCCAGCTGCCTCAACCAGGACGGCCGCAGCACCGGCCTGACCGCGCCGAGCGGGCCGGCGCAGGCGCGGCTGTTCGCCCGCGCGCTCGATCTAGCCGGTGCCCGGCCCGACCAGATCGGGATGATCGAAGGCCACGGCACCGGAACCAAACTCGGGGACCGCACCGAATTGAACTCGCTGGCGCAGACCTACGGTGCCACCGCACCCGGCCGGGGCGCGGTCCTCGGTTCGGTGAAATCCAACGTCGGACACAGCCAGGCCGCCGCCGGTGCGCTGGGACTGGCCAAGGTCCTCGTGTCGGCCGAGCACGCCACCATCCCGGCAAGCCTGCACACCGCGCAGGCCAGCGCCGAAATCGACTGGAGCGCACAGGGATTACGGCTCGCGACCGACCACACCCCATGGCCCGCCGTCGGTGGTGAGCGCCTTGCCGCGGTCTCGGCGTTCGGCATGAGCGGCACCAACGCGCACGTCGTCGTCGCGATGCCGGAGGGATTGGTGGCGTGATGAGCCTTTCGCACTTTCCCGACGGCCGCGTCCCCGTCCTGCTCAGCGCGCACACCGAGGAGCTGCTGGCCGCTGAGGCGACCGGCGTCGCCGACTACCTGGACCGGCATGGTGCCGTGGGCCTGGGCGCGGTGGCCGCGATGCTGCTGCGGCTGCGCCGTCGCCGGCGGTTCCGGGCCGTGGTCCGGGCCCATGACGCCGCCGAGTTGGCCGCCGCACTGCGGGCACTGGCGGCGGGGGAGGAGCATCCCCTGGTGGCCGTCTCCGCGCGGACCACAGCGCCCCGGACGGCCTTCGTGTTCCCGGGTAACGGCGGCCAGTGGCCGTCGATGGGCACCGATGCATACCGGCAGCTGCCGGTGTACCGCGCCGCGGCCGACCGCTGCGCCGCCGCATTCGTCGCCGCGGGCATCGACTCGCCGCTGGCCTTCCTGGTCGACCCGGGCGACCGCGAGTGGACGCAAATTCACAGTCAGAGCGCGCAGTTCACGCACGCCGTCGGTCTCACGGCGGTGTGGCGGGCACTGGGCATCGAGCCCGACGTCACGCTGGGGCACAGCCTCGGTGAGATCGCCGCGGCGTATGTCGCCGGGGCCATCACACTGGACGAGGCCGTCGCCGTCGTCATCGCCCGGGCCGGGGCACTCGACAGCCTGGCCGGTGAATTCGGCGCCGCGAGCCTGGGGATGAGCGTCGACGAAGCGCAGCAGGTGGTTTCGGACGCCGCCGGGTGGATGGAACTGTCCGTGGTCAACTCGTCGGCATCGGTCGTGGTGTCCGGCGAGCGCACCGCCGTCGCCGACCTGGTGTCCGACCTGCAATCGCGCGGCCGCTTCGCGCGCGTCATCGCCATGAGCTTCCCGGCGCACACCAGTGCCCTGGATCCGCTGCGCGCACAACTGCTTTCCGGCGTGCCGAAGACACAGTTCGGTGCCGGCGCGGTGCCGTTCATCGGATCGGTGACCGGCGCGGCAGTCGAGGCGGGCACCGAATTCGGTGAGTACTGGTACCAGAACCTGCGGAACACCGTGCGGTTCGACCGGGCCGCCGCCGCAGCGCGGGACAGTGGCGTCGAGGCCTTCGTCGAGATGTCGGCGCACCCGGCGCTGCTGCACGCGCTCGCCGATACCGATGCGCCGCTGACAGTCGGCTCGGGACGCCGCGACGAGGCGCTGCCCGACGTGCTGTCCGACAACATCGCCACGGTGGCCGTGTCCGACCCCGATTACGACTGGGCCGGGCACATCGAGCCGTATCAACCCCTGCTGCGCGGATTTCCGCATGCCCCCATGGCGGCGATGCACCTCTGGGCGACTCCCGAACCGCTGCCGCCGGTGGCCGGCCTGACGGTCGGTGCCGAGCAGTGGCTGCCCCAGCCGGACGAGACCGTGCCGCTGATCATCCGGCGCGCTGCCGTGGTCGAACTGGCGGGACCGCGCGGCGAGCTCGCCGACCAGCTGCGCGACGGCGTGCGGGCCAACCTCGGCACGGTGCTGGTCGAGCCCGTCGACGCCGATCTGCTCATCGTCGTCGCACCGATGCTCGACCACCCCGACGCCGAAGCGGCGGCCACCGACCTCGCCGAGCTGATCGGCGGCGGGCTGTGTGACTACCCGAATGCCATTGGGCCGCAATGCGCCGACGTGTGGCTGGTCACCGTCGGCGGCCAGCACGTGCGCGACGACGAGCCGGTGGCGCTGCCGGCCCAGGCGGCCCTCGCCGCCATGCACCGCAGCATCGGCTTCGACCATCCGGACCAGTCCTTCCGGCACCTCGACCTGGCATCCTGGGAACTCGACGCACCGGCGGCCACCGCCGTCATCGAGACCATGCTGGGCACCGGAACCGAAGTGGCGCTGCGTGATTCGCAGCAGTACCGCCGCGGTCTGCAAGCCCTGCCGGACGCCGACGCACCGCCGCCCGGGCTCCTCGACAACGTGGTGATCACCGGCGGCAACGGCGCCGTCGGGCTGCATTTCGCGCGGACCCTCGCCGCCGCGGGCGCCCGCCGCATCGTGCTGGTGAGCCGCAGCGGCACCGGCGCGCAGCAACTGGCCGGCCTCGACGGCACCGACGTGGTGTCGGTGCAGTGCGACATCACGTCGCCCGAACAGCTTTCGGCCGCCGCGGCCGCCCACGGCGGTGACGGTGCGACGCTCGTGGTCCATGCAGCCGGTGCGGCGGTGTTCGGCACCGAGGTCGGTGCGGACGAATTCATCACCACCGCGGCCGCGAAGGTCGGCGGTCTGGCCCGGCTGGCCGAGTACTGGCCGCTGCGTCCGGACGCCCGAATCCTGGTGTGCTCGTCCGTGTCCGGACTGTGGGGCGGGCTCGGTCATGTCGCGTACGCGGCCGTCAACCGCATGCAGGACGTGCTGGCCGGGCAGTTCCGCGCCAAGGGTCTCGACTGTGTCGCCGTGCGGTGGGGACTGTGGCCGGGTGCCGGTATCGTCGGGGCCGACGAAGTGGCGCGCATCGAGCGCGCCGGACTGCGGGAGATGGATCCCGACATCGCGATCGAGGCGGCTCTCGGAACCCAGGCGCCCGCACCGCTGATCTTCAGCGCGGACGCCGAGCGGCTGGCGACGCTGCTCGGCGCTGCGCCACTGGCCGCGGAACCCGCTGCACTGCAGCATGTTCCGGCGACCCTCGGAGCCGGTGCCGACGCCGCGGACGTCGTCCGGCACGAACTTTCGGCAGTGCTCAAACTGGGCGACCCCGCTGCCATCGACCTGACCGCGGCCCTGTTCGACCTGGGCCTGGATTCGCTGCTGGCACTGGACCTGCGCAAGCGACTGCGCCGGGGCACCGGCCGATCCGTGCCGCTGGCCGGGCTGCTCAGCGGCATCACCGGTATCGAACTGGTGGATTTGCTAACCGACAGAACAGAAAAGGTGGAGAGCTAGCGTGACCGAGACCGACATCGGGGCACTGCGCACGCGAGGAGCAAACGGGGCAGACGACGCGCGCCTGGAGCTGTTGCGGCGCAAGCTGGCCGAGCGCGGCCTGCAGTCCCAGAACGGCACGCAGTCGAGCGATGGCGGCCCCGTCGTGCCGGTGCTGTCCGACGGCCAGCGCCGGATGTGGTTCGTGCAGACCGCCGACCCTGCCGGCGCACTGCTCAATGTCTGTGTGTCCTTTGCGATCACCGGTGCGCTGGACCACGAGCGCCTGCGGGACGCGGTGAACGCGGTGGCCCGCCGCCACCCGGTCCTGCGCACCACGTACCGGGCCGATGCGACGGGCGAACCCGGGCTGACGGTCCACGACGAACTGGCGCCCGGCTGGAGCACGCACGACCTCAGCGACCTCTCCGAAGCGTCGCGCGCCCTGCGGCTCGAAGTGCTGGCACAGCGGGAGTTCGGCACGCCGTTCCAGCTCGACACCGAATCACCCTTGCGGATCAGCCTGATCCGCACCGGGGCCGACGAGCACATCATGCTGCTCACCGCACACCACATCGCCTGGGACGACGCCTCGTGGCAGGTGTTCTTCAGCGATCTCACGCGGGCCTACGAGGGCGAGCAGCTGGCCGAGGTGATTCCGGCCGCGGTGCCCGCCGACGACCACACCGAGGAACTCGAGTACTGGCGCTCGGTGCTCGCCGATCCGCCTGAGCCCCTGGAGCTCCCGGGTGCGCACGGCTCCCTCGTGCCGACCGGTCACCGCTCGCAGCGGGTCACCCGGCGCATCGACGCCGACACCGTGGCCCGGATTTCCGAGCTGGCGCGCCAGACGGGCTCCACCCCCTACACCGTGCTGCTGGCGGCGTTCGGGACCTTGCTGCACCGCTACACCCACGCCGACGACGTCCTGGTCGCCACGCCGGTCCTCAACCGCAGCGGTGGCACCGAGGAGGCGCTGGGGTACTACGGCAACACCGTGGCGCTGCGGCTGCGCCCCGACGCCCGGCAGAGCTTCGGGGAGTTCGTCAGCCATGCCAAGGACACCACCCAGGGGGCCTTCGCCCATCAGCAGATCAACCTGGATCGCGTGGTACGCGAGCTGAACCCGGACCGCCGGCACGGTGTGGAGCGGTTGGCCCGGGTCTCCTTCGGCGCCCGCGAGGCCGACGGCCGGGGCTTCTGCCCGTCCGGGATCACCTGCCGCCGGGCCGAGTACCGGGGTCACCAGACCCAGTTGCCGCTGGGCTTCATGGTGGAATTCGACGACGCCGGGGCAATCGTCGAGGCGGAGTACCTGACCGAGATCCTCGACGCCACACTGGCCGACCAGATGCTGCGGCACTACGCGGTGCTGCTGGAATCCGCGCTGACCGACCCGGGCCGGGCCCTCGCCGAGCTGGACCTGATGGACGAGCACGACGCCGACTGGCTGCGCCGGATGGCCACCGGCGAGCAGTTCAGCACCCCGGACACGACGCTGGCCGCGCTGATCGAAGCCCAGGCCGAACGCACCCCGGACTCGGTCGCCGTCGCGTACGAGGGCCGGTACTACACCTACCGCGAGCTCAACGCCGAGGCGAACCGGTTGGCACACTGGCTGATCGGGCAGGGCATCGGTACCGAGGACCGCGTCGCGGTGCTGCTGGAGAAGTCGCCCGAGCTGGTGATCACGGCGCTGGCCATCGTCAAGGCCGGCGGTGTGTACCTGCCGGTCGACCCGACCTATCCCGAGGACCGGCTGTCGTTCATCCTGAGCGACGGTGACCCGAAACTGGTCATCCGCGAGCCGATCACCGACCTCGACGGCCTGCGGGACGACAACCCGACCGATGCCGATCGGATTCGGCCGCTCACGGCGGCCAACACCGCCTACCTGATCTACACGTCAGGTTCGACGGGGCTGCCCAAGGGCGTGCCGGTGCCGCACCGTCCGGTCGCCGAGTACTTCGTGTGGTTCGTCGACGAGTACCAGATCGACGCCGACGAACGCCTGCTGCAGGTGGCCTCGCCGAGCTTCGACGTGTCCATCGCCGAGGTGTTCGGCATGCTGGCCTGCGGTGCGCGCCTGGTCATTCCGCGCCCGGGCGGGCTCAACGACATCGGGTACCTGACCGAACTGCTGCGCACCGAAGGCATCACCTCGATGCACTTCGTGCCGTCGCTGCTGGGGCTGTTCCTGTCCCTGCCCGGCGTCAACGAATGGCGCAGCCTCAAGCGGGTGCCGATCGGCGGCGAAGCGCTGCCGGGCGAGGTCGCCGACAAATTCCACGCCACGTTCGACGCGCTGCTGCACAACTTCTACGGGCCGACCGAGACCGTCATCAACGCCAGCCGGTACCGCGTCGAGGGCACGCAGGGCACGCGCATCGTGCCGATCGGCAAGCCGAAGATCAACACGCAGATGCACCTGCTGGACGACGCGTTGCGCCCCGTCCCGGTCGGCGTCATCGGTGAGATCTACATCGGCGGAACCCATGTCGCGCACGGTTACCACCAGCGCCCCGGCCTGACCGCCGAGCGTTTCGTCGCCGACCCGTTCACCCCGGGCGGTCGGCTGTACCGCTCCGGCGACCTGGCCCGGCTCAATGCCGACGGTGACATCGAGTTCGTCGGCCGCGCCGACGAGCAGGTCAAGATCCGCGGCTTCCGCATCGAACTCGGTGAGATCGCCGCCGCCATCGCGGTGGATCCCAGCGTCGGCCAGGCGGTCGTCGTGGCGAGCGATCTCCCCGGGCTGGGCAAGAGCCTCGTCGGCTATCTCACCCCGGCCGAGCGCGGCGACCTGGAATCGGTCGACGTGCCACGGATCAAGGCGCGGGTGGCGGCAGCGCTGCCCGAGTACATGGTGCCGGCCGGGTACGTCGTGCTCGACGAAATCCCGATCACCGCGCACGGCAAGATCGACCGCCGCGCGCTGCCTGATCCGGACATCCAGTCCCGCACCGCATTCCGGGAACTGACGACCGACACCGAGCGGAAGGTTGCCGAGCTGTTCGCCGACCTGCTCGGCGTCGAGCAGGTCGGTGCCGACGACTCCTTCTTCGAACTCGGCGGACACTCGCTGCTGGCCACCAAGCTGGTCGCGGCGATCCGGGCGCGGTGCAACGCCGACATCGGGGTGCGTGAGGTGTTCGAGTTGGGCACCGTGGCCGAGATCGCCGCGCGGGTCGACACCGGCGCGCCGCGCAACCGGCCGCCGCTGCTCGCCATCGAGCACACCGGCCCGCGCCAGATGTCGGCATCGCAGCTGCGCCAATGGTTCCAGTACCGCATCGACGGTCCCGGACCGGTCAACAACATCCCGTTCGCGGCCCGGATCACCGGACCATGTGACGTCGACGCCTTCGTCGCGGCGCTCGGTGACCTGGTCGAGCGGCACGAGGTGCTGCGCACCACGTACACCGAAATCGACGGCGTGCCATACCAGGTCGTGAACGACCCGGCGCCGCTGCCGGTGCGCCGCGCGCGCGGCGCCGACGAGGAGTGGCTGCAGGCCGAACTCGACGCGGAACGTCGCTACGTGTTCGACCTGGAAGCTCAGTGGCCGATCCGGGCTGCGGTGCTGTCCATCCCCGGGCAGCACGTGTTGTCGATCATGGTGCACCACATCGCCGCCGACCACTGGTCGGCCGGCGTGCTGTTCACCGACCTGGTCACCGCCTACCGGGCGCGCCTCGAGCAGCGGGCGCCCGAGTTCGCGCCGCTGCCGGTGCAGTACTCGGATTACGCGGCCTGGCAGGCCACCCTGCTGGCCGACGAGTCGGGAACGCTCGCCGCGCAACGGGACTACTGGCGCAGCCAGCTGGCCGAACCGCCCGCCGACCCGGGTCTGCGTCCCGATTTCACGCGGCCACCGGTGCTCTCGGGTGAGGGCGCGTCGGTGCCGTTCGTCGTCGACCCAGAGGTGCGGACCAAGCTGACCGCGCTGACCCGAGAACTCGGTATCACCGACTTCATGCTGCTGCAGTCCGCGGTGGCGGTGGCGCTCGCGAAATCGGGTGAGGGGCTGGATATTCCGCTCGGCACCCCGGTGGCCGGGCGTACCGAGGCCGAACTCGACGCACTGGTCGGCTTCTTCATCAACATCCTGGTCCTGCGCAACGACCTGAGCGGGGATCCGACACTGCGCGAGATTCTGGTCCGGTCCCGCGACACCGCACTGGCCGCCTACGCGCACCAGGACCTGCCGTTCGATCACGTCGTCGACGCGGTGAGCCCGGCCCGGTCGCTGTCACGCAACCCGCTGTTCGGTGTCGTCGTGCACGTGCGCGAGGACCTGCCCACCGACCACGTCATCGATTCCCGGGCCGACGGCGACACCACGTTCACCGCGCTCGAGCCGACGTTCGACGTGGCGCACGCGGACCTGTCGGTGAATTTCTTTGCCACCCAGGACAGTTACCGTGGCCACCTGATCTACCGCACCGATCTGTACACGGCGGAGACCGCGCAGCGGCTCGCCGACCGGTTGGTCCGGGTGATCACGGGCATCGCCGAGGACGCCGATCAGCGGCTGCGGGACCTGCGGGTCGACGAAGCCGTCCGAGGCAACGACGGGGTGCAGGTGCTCGATGAGTGGCAGCAGCCCGTGGGCGTCGGCGTGGTGGGCGACATCTACCAGGAGTCGGCACCCACCGGCGAACGCGGCAGGTGGCTGGCCGACGGACAGCTCGAGCGCATCGAGGCCGTCCAGTTGCGCGCCGTGCGCACCGGGTCGGCGGTGGCAGAGCCCGCGCGTACCGACACCGAACGCGCCCTCATCACCCTGCTGACCGAGGTGCTCGACGCCGAAGGCGAGATCGGCCGGGGCGACGACTATTTCAGCCTGGGCGGCGACAGCATCAAGGCGGTCCAGCTGGCGGCGCGGGGCCGCGACGCGGGCATGAAGCTGACGGCCCGCATGGTCTTCGAGTACCCGACGGTGCACGAGCTGGCCGCGGCGATCGACGCCCGGTCGTCGGCGGAAACCCAAGGGGCACCAGGTGAGGACCGCGAACACGCGCCGATGACGGTCTCGGGCCTGTCGGCCGACGAACTCGCCGAGCTGACCGCATCGTTCGCGTCATCGTGGAACGCACCGCAGGAGCCGCAGTGACAACGGTGCAGCCGGCGCCGGTCATCGAGGACGTCCTGGCGCTCAGCCCGCTGCAGCAGGGGCTGTACTCGATGGCGCAACTCGATCAGGCGGACGACCCGTATCTGATCGCGATGTCCGCCGACATCGACGGCGACGTGGATGCGGCGCTGCTGCGGGACTGCGCGGCCGCATTGCTGGTGCGTCACCCCAACCTGCGGGCCAGCTTCGTGCAGGCCGGAGCCCGCACGGTGCAGGTGATCCCGAGTGCGGTCGACCTGCCGTGGCGGCAGCTGACCGCCGCGTCGCCCGATGCCGCCGATGACCTCGAAGCGCAGGAACGGCGCCGGCCCTTCAGCCTGGAGCGCGGCCCGGCGATCCGGTTCCTGCTCATCGAAATGCCGCAGCAGCGTTGGCGTTTCGCGGTCGTCGCGCACCACATCGTCATCGACGGGTGGTCGCTGCCGTTGTTCGTCGGTGAACTGCTCGCGCTGTATGCCGCCGGCGGCGACATCTCCGTGCTGCCTGCCGCGCCACGCCCGTACCGCGACTACATCGGCTGGCTCGCGGCCCGTGACCCCGAGGCCAGCCGCGGGCTGTGGCGGCAACACCTGGCCGGGCTCGACGGCCCCACGATGCTGGCTCCGGCCCTCGGCTCCGGTGAACTCGGCGACGACCTGCCGCACACCACCGAGATCAAGGCACCCCGAGACGAGACGCACCGTCTGGTCGAGGCCGCGCGGGCCCGCGGTGTCACGCTCAACACCCTCACCCAGATGGCCTGGGCGGCAATCCTGTCGGTGCTCACTGACCGCCGCGACGTCGTCTTCGGCGTCACGGTCTCGGGCCGGCCGGGCGAGCTCGCCGGCGTCGAGACCATGGTCGGTCTCTTCATCAACACCGTGCCGCTGCGAGTTCGCCTGGACCCGCAGCGCCGCGTCGGCGAGCAGTGCCTGGCCCTGCAGCGGGACGCCGCCGAGCTGCGCGAGCACAGCTACCTGTCGCACACCGAACTGCGCTCGCTCGGCGGTGTCGGCGAACTGTTCGACAGCCTCCTGGTCTATGAGAACTTCCCGCCGGGCGGCCTCGTCGGCAGTGGCGAATTCGACGTCCGCGGAGCCACATTCCGGCCCCGGGCACTGCAGAGCCTGGCGCACTTCCCGGTCACTGTCGCAGCGCACCTGACCGATGGCGAACTGACCGTCCTGGTCGAGACGAAAGACGGTGCCACCGGGCTCGTGCCACCGGAGAGCCTCGGCCGGCAGGTGCTCGCGGTGATGCAGCGCCTCGTCGACGGTTGGGACCGCCCGTTGCGCGACGTCGGTATCCATCTCGCCGCGCCCACGGTGGCAGCACATCCCGCCAGTACCGAAACCGGTGGCATCCATGAGAAGTTCACCACTACCGCGCGCAGCAAGCCGGGTTCGGTGGCACTGAGCTATGACGGCGGCGCGCTGACCTTCCGCGGTCTCGACGAGGCGTCCGACCGCGTCGCCACCGAACTGCGGCGCCGCGGCGTCGAGACCGAGACGCCGGTGCCGGTGCTGTTGCGCCGGGGACCCGACTACGTGGTGGCGATGCTCGGCGTGCTCAAGGCCGGTGGGTTGGTCGTGCCGCTGGATCCGTCGATGCCCGCCGACCGGATCGAGGAGATCCTCGGCCAGACCAATGCGTCGGTGGTCGTGGACGACGCCCTGCTGGCGGCTGCGGGCAACCACCCCGCCGGCGAATTCACGCCGCTGCCAATACATCCCGGCCAGGGCGCCTACATCGTGTTCACGTCGGGTACCACCGGCAAGCCCAAGGGCGTCATCGGTACCCATGACGCGGTGCTGGCCTATGCCGCAGACCATGCCGCCCGGGTGCTGCGGCCCGCGGTGGCGAAAGCCGGTCGGCCACTTCGGGTTGCGCACGCCTGGTCGTTCACGTTCGACGCGGCCTGGCAGCCGCTGGCCGCGCTGCTGGACGGCCACGGTCTGCACATCGTCGGTGACGAGGTGCAGCGTGATGCCGAGGCACTGGTGGCGACCATCGGGCAGTACGGCGTCGACCTGATCGACACCACACCGTCGATGTTCACGCAGCTGCAGGCCGAAGGTCTCCTGACGACGGTGCCGCTGACCGCGCTGGCGCTGGGCGGCGAAGCCGTCGACCCGAACGCGTGGGCGGCCATCCGCAACGAGTGCGACCGCACCGGCATGTCGGCCTACAACTGTTACGGCCCAACCGAAACCACGGTCGAAGCCGTCGTGGCCGCATTCACCGAGCACGGCACCCCCTCGATCGGGCACCCGACCACAGCGACGCGCGCCTACGTCCTCGACGCCTGGCTGCGCCCGGTGCCGGACGGCGTCACCGGTGAGCTCTACCTGGCCGGTGGACAGCTCACGCGCGGCTATCTGGGCCGCGCCGCCGAGACCGCCGCGCGATTCGTCGCCGACCCATTCGTGGCCGGCGCGCGGATGTACCGCACCGGCGACGTGGTGCGCCGCGACCCCGGCACCGGTGGCCTGCAATTCCAGGGGCGGTCCGACGATCAGGTGAAGATTCGCGGATTCCGGGTGGAACCCGGTGAGGTCGCCGCGGTCCTGCACGCGCACCCGGGTGTGCGGCATGCGCACGTCACCGTCCGGCGGCACGGCAGCGGGCCGCGGTTGGTCGCGTACGTCGCCGGGGCGGCAGGGGCCACCGAGTTGCGGCGCATGCTGGCGGCCCGGCTGCCCAGATACCTGGTGCCGCACCACATCATCGCCGTGGACGAGATTCCGCTGACGGTCAACGGCAAAGTGGACGACGCGGCACTGGCCGCGATCGATGCTGCCGCCGGCACCGGGCAGGCGGCGGCGCCGGCGACCGCAACGGAACTGGCCGTGGCCGAGTTGTTCGCCGACGTGCTGGAGGTGGCCGATCCGGCCGGACTCGACGTCACCGCCGATTTCCTCGATCTGGGGCTCGACAGCATCGTCGCGCTGTCGGTGGTCCAGGCCGCGCGCCGCCGCGGCCTGGCGCTGCGTGCGCGGATGATGCTGGACTGCAGCAGCATTCGCGAACTGGCCGACGAACTGGACGCCGAGGACGAATTGGCCGCGACGGCGGTCGAGGAGGCGGGCCCGGTACCCGTGCTGCCCAACGTGCATTGGCTGTATCAGTACGGCGACGGCCGCCGCCTGGCCCAGACCCAGGCGGTGCGGCTACCGGATGCCATCACCGCCGAGCACCTGACCACGTTGCTGCACAGCGTCATTGCCGCGCACCCGGCCCTGCGAAGCCGCTTGGACCGGGCCACCATGACTCTGGTCGACCATCCGGTGGGCGACGTCCTGTCCGAGGTCACCGTCGACGGTGACGTCGTGGCCGCGGTGGCCGAGCAGACCGATCTCGCGGTCGAACGCCTCGATCCCGAGCAGGGGCGCCTGCTGCAGGCGGTGCTGCTGAACACCACGTCCAGCGGCAAGGTGCTGGTCCTCAGTGCTCACGTGCTGGCTGTCGACCCGGCATCCTGGCGAATTGTGCTCGGCGAGTTGGAGAATGGCTGGCACGCGCTGGCCTCCGGTGCCCGGCCCGCAGTCATCCGCGAGCACACCAGCTACCGGGCCTGGTCACGGCTGGTCGCCGAACGGGCGCAGCGCCTCGACACCGTGGACTTCTGGGAGGCACAGGTCGCCGGCCCGGATCCCGCGCTCGGCCGTCGCCGCGTGCAGCCCGAGACCGACTGTGCCGCAGACGTGGTGGTCGCCATGTCGATCATCGACACCGACCTGACGGCGCGCGTACTGGGGGCCGGCCGGCCGGTCACCGATCTGCTGGCCGCGGCGACCGCGCGCACCATCACCCGGTGGCGGCAGCGTCGCGGCCAGGACACCCCGGCGCCGCTGGTGGCGCTGGAGACCCATGGCCGCGCGGACACCGTCGTCGCCGGTGCTGACGTCGACACCGGCGACACCGTCGGACTGTTCAGCGCCATCTACCCGGTGCGTATCAGTTCCGAAGCGCCACAACAGGTCAGCGCCGAGATCGCCGCGGTCCCCGGCCACGGCATCGACTTCGGGCTGCTGCGGTATCTGCGCGCGGACACCGCGGAGCGGTTGGCGGCCTACCCGGAACCACAGGTGCTGCTGAACTATCTGGGCCGGGTACACCTCGGGGCGAGTGGGGCCGCACTGCAGCTCGACGGTGCGCTCCTGGCCGGTGCGTCACCGGTGCCCGAACCGAACTACGCGGTGCACCACG
The DNA here is from genome assembly GCF_045310915.1 of Mycobacterium sp. SMC-17. NCBI lineage: Bacteria > Bacillati > Actinomycetota > Actinomycetes > Mycobacteriales > Mycobacteriaceae > Mycobacterium > Mycobacterium sp. SMC-17. Next base: position 158,818 of record NZ_JBJIAK010000001.1, read on the forward strand.
ACCTGACCCTCCTGGCGGGAATCATCGACCATGACGGCACCGCGGCGCTCGGTGTCCAATGGCGCACGGTGCCAGACATTTTCAGCGCAGACGACATTGCCGAATTGCAACAGCTGTGGGAATCACAGCTCAGGGAAGTGATGAAATGACCGACACCCGAAATACCCTGGCCGTCATCGGCGCCGGCGCCAAGGCGGTCGCCGTGGCCGCCAAGGCCGCCGAGCTGCGGGCCATGGGCGTGGACGCGCCCGACGTCATCGCGGTGGAGCGCCTGGGCGTCGGCGCCAACTGGCAGGCCGCAGGCGGCTGGACCGACGGCCGGCACCGGCTGGGCACCGGCCCGGAAAAAGACGTCGGCTTCCCGTACCGGTCGGCGCTCGTGCCGCGCCGCAACGTCGAACTCGACGAACGGATGATGCGGCACAGCTGGCAGTCGTACCTGATCTCGACGGGACAGTTCGCCGAGTGGATCGACCGCGGCCGGCCCGCACCCACCCACCGGCGCTGGAGCCAGTACCTGGCGTGGGTCGCGGAAAGCGTTGCCATGCAGGTGGTCACGGGTGAGGTCACGAAGCTGTCGGTCGACGGCGACCAGTGGGTGCTGCACTGCCGCGATCAGCAGGTGCGCGCCGACGGCGTGATGATCACCGGGCCGGGACAGGCCGAGCGGTCCATCCTGCCGGGGCATCCGCGGGTGCTGTCGATCGCTCAGTTCTGGCACCGCGTCGCCCAGGACGAGCGCATCAACGCCGAGCGGGTCGCCGTCATCGGCGGTGGGGAAACCGCCGCCACCATGCTCGACGAGCTGTTCTCGCACCGGGTTTCGACCATCACGGTGATCTCCCCGGGCGTCACGCTGTTCACCCGCGGCGAGGGCTACTTCGAGAACACCCTGTTCTCCGACCCCACGGGCTGGGCCGGGCTCAGCATCTCCGAGCGCCGAGATGCCATGGCCCGCACCGACCGTGGCGTGTTCTCCGCCCGCGTCCAGGACTCACTGCTGGCCGACGACCGCATCCGGCACCTGCGCGGCCGCGTCGCCCATGCCGTGCCCCGCGAAGACCGGATCCGGTTGACCCTGCAGACCGAACGCGACTCCGGCTGCCTGGAGACGGTGCACGGCTTCGATCTGGTGATCGACGGTTCCGGCGCCGATTCGATGTGGTTCGCGCCGCTGTTGAGCCAGGACGCGTTGGACGTGCTGGAGCTCGGTATCGGTGCGCCGCTGTCGGCCGACTCCCTGCAGCGGTCCATCGGCTACGACCTCGCCGTCAGCGGCGTCACACCGAAGTTGTTCCTGCCCAGTCTGTCCTGGCTCACGCAGGGCCCCGGATTCCCCAACCTCAGCTGCCTCGGTCTGCTCAGCGACCGCGTGCTGGGGGCCGAATATGCCACACCATCCGTGAGGAGAAGCGATGAGCAGCAATCCGTTCGATGACGACAGCGGCGCGTTCTACGTCCTGATCAACGACGAAGAGCAGCACAGCCTGTGGCCGGTGTTCGCCGACGTGCCCGCCGGCTGGCGGGTCGTGTTCGGTGAGAGCACGCGCGCCGACTGCCTGGCCTACGTCGAAGAGACCTGGACCGACATCCGGCCGAAGACGCTGCGGGAGACCCTGGCCGGCTGAGCCGGGGTAAAGTCGCGGAAGCCAGAGCTGACCAGGGGGAGTGCAGCAATGACGTATCCGGATCCGCGGTATCCGCAGCAACAACCGCCGGCGGGGTCGTATCCGCAAGGCCATCCCGCCAGGCATGGGTACGGATATCCGCCGGCCGGCGACCCGTACCCCCAGCAGCCATACGTCCCACAGCAACCGCCCGAGCCGAAGAGCAATGGCAACTCCGCGGGCTGGCACGCCGCGAGCATCGCGATGGCCACGTTGTTCCGTGGCACCTACCGGCTGGGTGGCGACGCCCGCAGCCGCGTCGTCACAGCGCTGATGTGCCTGGGCATCGGGCTCGTCGCGCTGGTGCTCGTAGTGCTGGTCGGCACGTACCTGCGCTAGCGCACGCTCATTCGCCGGCCGGCGAAAGCTGCTGCGACAGCGGCACATCCATGTCGTACACCCGGGCGTGCAGCACCACCCGGTTCCGCAACGCCGACCGCACCGCACGGTGCAGGCCGTCCTCCAGGTAAATGGTGCCCTGCCAGCGCACGGCATGCGGGAACAGATCGCCGTAGAACGTCGAATCCTCGGACAGCAGCCGGTCCAGGGCGAGCACCGTCGTCGTGGTGACGATTTCGTCGAGACGCAACTGGCGCGGCGGAATCTGGGCCCATTCGCGGTAGCTCAGCCCATGCTCCGGGTAGGGCTTTCCGTCGCGTACCCCTTTGAAAATCATGAGTAGATCACTCTGCAAAGCTCCCCGTGAGCCGAGCGGGTCCGCGGTGACAGCGTCGGCATACAGGTGACCCTAGCGGGTCGACTCGGCGTTTGCCGAGGCATCCGACCACCAGATGCTGCCGAATGACGTCTGTCGACCGCCCGAATCCATCGTCACCGTAAAATGGCGGTGAAACTGGAGGTGACGAATGGGTAGTGCCGACGACCGTCGCTTTGAAGTGCTGCGTGCCATCGTTGCCGACTTCGTCTCCACGAAGGAGCCCATCGGCTCCAAGACGCTTGTCGAGCGCCACAACCTCGGCGTTTCGAGCGCCACGGTGCGCAACGACATGGCTGTGCTGGAGGCGGAGGGCTACATCACGCAGCCACACACCAGCTCGGGCCGGGTGCCCACCGAGAAGGGCTATCGCGAGTTCGTCGACCGGATCGACGACGTCAAGCCGCTGTCGTCCAGCGAGCGCCGGGCCATCCTGAGTTTCCTCGAATCCGGCGTCGACCTGGACGACGTGTTGCGCCGCGCGGTGCGCCTGCTCGCGCAGCTCACCCGGCAGGTCGCCATCGTGCAGTACCCCACCCTGTCGCGCTCCACGGTGCGCCACCTCGAGGTCGTGGCGCTCACCCCGGCCCGGCTGTTGCTGGTGGTCATCACCGATACCGGACGCGTCGACCAGCGCGTCGTCGAGCTCGGCGACGCCATCGGTGAACACGAGCTGTCGCAGCTGCGGGAGCGGCTCGGCGCGGCCCTGGAAGGCAAGCTGTTGTCGGCCGCGTCGGTCGCGGTGGCCGACCTGGCATCGCAGATGGACGGTCACGGCGGCCTGGGCGACGCGGTGGGCCGCGCGGCGACGGTCTTGGTCGAGACGCTGGTCGAGCACCAGGAGGAGCGGCTGTTGCTCGGCGGCACCGCCAACCTGACGCGCAACACCGCCGATTTCGGCGGGTCCCTGCGGTCGGTGCTGGAGGCGCTGGAGGAGCAGGTCGTGGTCCTGCGGTTGCTGGCCGCCCAACAGGAGGCAGGTAAAGTCACGGTACGCATCGGCCACGAAACCGAGGCCGAGCAGATGGCTGGGACGTCCGTCGTGAGCACCGCCTACGGCAGTTTGGGCAAGGTTTACGGCGGCATGGGCGTGGTGGGCCCCACCCGGATGGACTATCCGGGCACCATCGCCAACGTCGCGGCTGTCGCCCGGTACATAGGCGAGGTACTGGGCACCCGGTGAGGGTGCCCAGCAGTTCGAGAGATTAGGCAAGGTTCTTAGGCGTGGCACGCGATTACTACGGCCTGCTCGGCGTGAGCAAGGGCGCCAGCGACTCGGAGATCAAGAAGGCCTACCGCAGGCTGGCCCGGGAGCTGCACCCCGACGTCAATCCCGACGAGGGTGCACAGCAGCGGTTCGCCGAGATCAGCACCGCGTACGAGGTCCTCAGCGACCCGGAGAAGCGGCGCATCGTCGACCTCGGCGGTGATCCCATGGAGAGCGGCGGCGGTGGCGGCGGTGCCGGTGGCTTCGCCGGTTTCGGAGGCCTCGGCGACGTGTTCGAGGCCTTCTTCGGTGGCGGCGCGTCCGCGCGCGGTCCGATCGGCCGCGTGCGCCCGGGCTCGGACTCGCTGCTGCGCCTGCGGCTGAACCTCGAGGAGTGCGCGACAGGCGTCACCAAGCAGGTCACCGTCGACACCGCGGTGCTGTGCGACCTGTGCCAGGGCAAGGGCACGCACGGCAATTCGCAGCCCGCCCGCTGTGATACCTGCCACGGCCAGGGTGAGGTCCAGACGGTCCAGCGCTCGCTGCTCGGGAACGTCATGACATCGCGGCCCTGCCCGGTGTGCGGTGGTGTCGGCGAGGTCATCCCCGACCCGTGTCACCGCTGCGGCGGCGACGGCCGGGTGCGCGCACGGCGCGACGTCAGCGTGAAGATTCCGGCCGGCGTCGGCGAGGGCATGCGGGTGCGCCTGGCGGCCCAGGGCGAGGTCGGCCCGGGCGGTGGCCCCGCCGGCGACCTGTACGTCGAAGTCCACGAGCAGCCTCATGAACTGTTCCTGCGCGACGGCGACGACCTGCACTGCACCGTCTCGGTGCCGATGGTCGACGCCGCGCTGGGCACCACCGTCACCGTCGACGCCATCCTCGATGGGCCCACCGAGATCACCATCGCGCCGGGTACCCAGCCCGGTTCGATCACCACGCTGCGCGGCCACGGTATGCCACACCTGCGGTCCGGGGTCCGCGGCAACCTGCACGCGCACATCGACGTCGTGGTGCCGACGCGGCTCGACAACCGTGACCTCGAACTGCTGCGCAAGTTCAAGGAGCAGCGGTCCCGCGACGTCACCGAGGTGCGCTCGACGCAGGCCGTCGCCGGCGGCGGGGGCGGCCTGTTCAGCCGCCTGCGCGAAACCTTCAGTGGCCGTTAGCCTTCGGGGCTATTGGTGAGCCGGGCGCTGTTCTACGTCGACGCGGTACCGGAGGTCGGCGGTCTCGCCGTCGTCGACGGCGACGAGGGCTTCCACGCGGCGACGGTGCGACGCATCCGTCCGGGCGAGGAACTCGACCTGTCCGATGGGGCCGGGACGCTGGCGCACTGCGTGATCGAAGACGCCGTGAAGGGCCGGTTGACGGCACGCGTGCTGTCGATCACCGACGTCCCGGCCGCGGTGCCGGCGGTGACGGTGGTGCAGGCCCTGCCCAAGTCCGAACGCTCCGAGCTGGCCATCGAATTGGCCACCGAGGCCGGTGCCGACGCGTTCGTCGCGTGGCAGTCCGAGCGCTGCGTCGCGCGCTGGGATGGTACGGCCAAGGTGGAGAAGGGTTTACGGCGCTGGAGTGCGGTGGCCCGGTCGGCGGCGCGGCAGTCCCGTCGCCCGTTCGTACCTTCGGTCAGTGGCCCGCTGTCGACGGCTGAGCTGGTCGCGTCGATCGGCGAGGGCAGCGACGGGACGGGTCACGTCGCGCTCGTGTTGCACGAATCCGCGGAAGTCCCCCTGCGCGAGGTGGTTTCGGCAGCCACCGAGGCGGTGACGCTGATCGTGGGTCCGGAAGGCGGCATCACCGACGGCGAGTTGGCGGCGTTGGTGGGCGCCGGCGCCGTTGCCGTTCGGCTGGGGCCGTCGGTGTTGCGCACGTCGACCGCGGCCGCGGTTGCCTTGGGTGCCCTGGGTGTGCTGACGCCGCGCTGGCAGGTCTAGAACCAGCGCGGCCGGTCACGGCGGGCGAACCTCTCAGTCGCCCAACCATGTTCGGGCCGGCTATCGATGCTCACCGCGCAGGTATGCCGCCTCTGCCTCGGCGACCGCGTCGTCGGCCTGTCGCGGTGTCGGCAGGTCGGGCGCGTTCATCTCGATGATGGTCTCGACGCGCTCTTCGTCGAGCCCTTCGGCCGCGAGGACGCCTTCGATGAGTGCCCGTTGCACCGCACGGCCCTTCATGTTCGCGAGCTTCGCGGTCGCGAGGATGCTGCGGGCGAGTTCGGCCTCGGGCATCGAGGCCGCCTTGGGCGCCAGCTTGATCCGCTGGATCGACCCGGCGATGGACGCCTCGGCCGTGACGTTTCCGGCGGGGTCGGAGACCGCGAACACCACCACCCGGGGTGCGTCGTCATCCGGCGTTTCGTCGTCGTCGTCCACTGCGCCACCGACATTCGGCGCGATGGCGTCCGCATAGGAGCCCGCCGTCTCGTCGTCGTACGTCTCGTGATCCGACGTCACCAGCTGGTCGAGACCCGAATCGCCCGGGTCCGGGTCGTCACTGCCGTCGGTGGTGAAGTAGTCGAGCGAGCTCTCGGGTTCGGCGAGATGCTCGTCGTCGTCGTGGTCGTCCCAAGAATGGTCTGACATCGATCAGATCTGCATCTGCTTGCCGAGGTTGGAACCTTCCTGCGCATCCGTCTGGTCGTATTGCGCCGCGGCCTTGTTCAGGTTCGAGGCCAGGTTGCGCGACTTGTTCATCATCTGCTCGCAGGCGGCCTTGCGCGCGTTGTTCGCAGCACTCAGTGCCGATTGCGTCGACATGCACAGCGGCCCGTGGGTCGCGAGCACCTTGACCTCGACGTAGGACGTGGTGTTGCCGGCGGCGCTGAACGTCGCGGCCGCATCGGTCTGTTTGGTGGAGAGCGCCTGCAACTCTGAGGTCTCCACGGTGAGCTTGCCGCCCATGTGTTGCTCCTTTCGGGAAAGCCGGAAAAACTAGGTTTCGGTCGTGATGCGCGGGGGCGCAGTGGGATTCGACGGGTCCAGGCTCACGTGCACGGGGCCTTTGGCGGTGTCGGGATCGACGGCCACTTCGACGTGGTGCGCGCCGTCGTCGAACGACACCTGGATGGGCGCCCGTCCCGCGGGCGACTCCGTCCCGGCTGCCGCGCCCGGCGGATTTGCTTCCGCGGGTTGGGCATTGGGGTCGGCGGCCGGATCGTCCGGCTTGCCGTCGCCGTCTTTGTCTTCGCCGAGCGCGTTGGGGTCCTGTGCGTTCGGATCCTGCTTGCCCTGCTGGGCGGCCTGGGCCGCCTGCGTCGCGGTCTGTGCCGCCTGGCCGGCCAGGCCGGCGAGGGTGCCGAGGAGACCGCCGCCTCCGCTGCCGGAGCCACCGCCGCCCATCTGCGGCAGCGACGGCATACCGCCCATACCGGACCCGGCGCCGGTGCCGGCACCCGATGCCGCTGGGGCGGACGGCATCTCGGGTACCTCGGGCATCTTCGGCATGCTCGGGGTGCCGCCGCCACCGGCGCCCGAACCGCCGCCGGAGCCCGAACCGCCGCCGGAACCTGAACCGCCACCGCCGCCACCGGTGCCCGTCGGGCTGCCGGTGCCGGGCGGGTTGCCCGTGGGCGGACCGGACGGCGTGCCCGTCCCCGGCCGCCCGGGCTGGTTGGGATTGCCCGGCGCGTTGGGGTCGGCATTGCCGAAATCCGGTCCGTCGCCCGGCTTCTTCGCGGGCGGCGGCATGGTGCTCAGCGGCGGAGCGTGCGAGGCGCTCTGGTACATGCTCGTCGCCTGGCTCAATTGCGCTGCGTTGCTCGATGACTGCGCCATCATGTTGTTCATCGTCACGGCCGAAGCCGCGGCGGCGACGGCGACGGATGCGGCCTGCAGCGCGAGCGACTCGGGGGCGCCGATGACCGTCGCCTCCAGGGCCAGACAGACGGGGATCATCGCGCCCAGGCAGGTGGCGATGTTGTCCATCTGCTGGCGGCCCGCGTCGACCTGTTCGGCTTCGGCGCTCAGGATCTGCACGACGAAATTGTCGGCCTGCAGCAGCTGTTCGGCGCTGCCGATCTGTTCGGCGTTCCGGTTGGAGTAGGCCGTGGAGGACGTGCCTTGCCACACGGTCGGATAGGCGCTGCTGAGTCCGTCGCCGGCGGCCTGGAAGAGTTCGGCGCCGTCGGAGAACGATTCCCCGGTGTCCGGATCGCCGATGCCGAAACCGAGCCCCGCGAGGTCCAGGGCCCACAAGCCGCCCTCGATGATGGGCGTGCCGGCGGCCGCGGGCATCAGCATCTTGGCGATGTCGCCGGCATCGCTGATGAGCCCGACGGCGCCCATCGGATCGCCTTCCATCAGCTTCTTGACGTTGTCGGCGATGTCCGAGGCGGTGTCCAGGACGTCGTTGGCCTTGTCGAGGATGTCGTTGATCTTCTCGCCGAGGCTCGGGCTGTCACCGCCGTCGTGGTCACGCCGGTGCGAGTTGCCGTCGTGATCGTCGTGGCGCCGCGGGTTGTGGTCGTTGCGGTCGTTGTGGTTCGGCCGGGGGATGCGCACAGTGGGCTCGTCGTCGTGGCGCGGATGGCGGTTGCTCGGCGAATTGTGCGAACCGCCGTGATGACCGCGACCCCTACCCATGCAGAACCCTCCCCGATTCCTCATCGCCCCGGCGGACCCTCGCCGGTGAATCGAGCGTAACAGCGGCCGGCGCCCCTCCAATGCGCTAATTCCGAACTCCGCGACGTGGCCTTTCGGGCCAATCCTGTGGCCTGGGTTACAGCAATTCCTGCCAGTAAACACTAATTTCCTGCCAGCGGAATTAATCCTTTGACCTGCCTGTTTACATGGATGTCACAGCGGCTCGGGCCGCCAGGGGACAAAGACGGACAGAAGACGCGAAGGGAACACTCCATGAAGAATTTCGGAATTGCAGCAGTTATCGCCGGTGCATTGGCCGCCGGTGCCATGGGGTTCGCCGTTCCCGCCGTAGCCGCCACCGGACCGGCCCCGACAGGGGTGCAGGCAACTGTGGTGCCGACGGGAGTTGATCACCTGAACTGGCTGGACGACGTGCACCAGGGCGCCAAGTCGCCCAAGGTCGACACCAACGTCCACCAGAGCCGGTAATCGGCGACCCAACTACTACGCAACCCGCGGGCGGTACCGAAAGGTGCCGCCCGCGGCTTGCGTGACCAGCCAACTCGTTGGGCGTGCCTTCGGCCCGGCGGTAGAATGTGCTCCTCAGCTCGACACCAGAAAGCAGGCATCGAAAACCACGTGACGCCCCGCGATACGAACGCCGCCGCGTCGCGCTCCTCGGAGCTCGACCCGTCGGTTCGAAGCAGCATCACTGTTCCGCCTGATCTTGTCGTGGGCCTGCTCGGCTCGGCCGACGAGAATCTGCGAGCTCTCGAGAACCTGCTCGCGGCCGACATCCACGTCCGCGGCAATTCGCTCTCGATATCCGGCTCGCCCGCCGACGTGGCGAAGGCCGAGCGCGTGGTCAGTGAGCTCATCACGATTGCCGCCGGCGGGCAGACACTGACCCCGGACGTCGTGCGCCGCAGCGTCGGCATGCTCGACGGCGCCGACGCCGAGTCGCCGGCACAGGTGCTGACGCTCGACATCCTGTCGCGCCGCGGCAAGACCATCCGGCCCAAGACGCTCAACCAGAAGCGCTACGTCGACGCCATCGATGCCCACACCATCGTCTTCGGCATCGGCCCCGCCGGCACCGGCAAGACCTACCTGGCAATGGCCAAGGCCGTCAGCGCTTTACAGACCAAACAGGTCAGCCGGATCATCCTGACGCGTCCCGCCGTCGAAGCGGGGGAGCGCCTCGGCTTCCTGCCGGGCACGCTCAACGAGAAGATCGACCCGTATCTGCGGCCGCTGTACGACGCGCTGCACGACATGATGGACGCCGAGATGATCCCGAAGCTGATGGCAGCCGGGGTGATCGAGGTCGCGCCGCTGGCATACATGCGCGGCCGTACGTTGAACGACGCCTTCATCATCCTCGACGAGGCGCAGAACACGACCGCCGAACAGATGAAGATGTTCCTGACCCGCTTGGGTTTCGGTTCGAAGATCGTCGTCACCGGTGACGTCACACAGGTCGACCTGCCCGGCGGATCGAAGTCGGGTCTGCGGTCGGCCATCGAGGTCCTGGACGGTATCGACGACATCCACATCGCTGAGCTCACGAGTGCAGACGTGGTGCGCCACAAGCTGGTTTCGGAGATCGTCGACGCATACGAAGCGGCGGAAGCCAAAGTGAGCGAGCACGGTCTGGCCAACCGCGCGCACCGTCGAGCCACCGGCCGGACGAGGCGGTGACGCAGTGACGGTCGAGGTTTCCAACGAGTCGGGAATCGACGTATCCGAAGACGAGCTGATCAGCGTGGCGCGGTTCGTCATCTCCAAGATGGACGTCAACCCCGCCGCTGAACTCTCGATGGTCCTGGTGGACCAGTCGGCCATGGCCGATCTCCACATGCGCTGGATGGACCTGCCGGGCCCCACCGACGTGATGAGCTTCCCGATGGACGAGCTCGAGCCCGGCGGCCGGCCGGATGCGCCCGAGCCCGGGCCGTCGATGCTCGGGGACATCGTGCTGTGTCCCGAGTTCGCCGCGAATCAGGCTGAGGCCGCCGGACATTCACTGGGTCACGAGCTGGCGCTGTTGACCGTGCACGGCGTGCTGCACCTGCTGGGCTACGACCACGCCGAGCCGGACGAGGAAAAAGAAATGTTCGACCTGCAGCGTCAGCTGCTCGAGGAGTGGGTCGCCGACCAGGTGCACGCCTACCACAAGGATCGGCAGACCGAGAAAGACCGCCGGCTGCTGGACAAGTCGCGGTACTTCGACGAACCGTGACCGGGTTGACGCCGTTGATCGGCGCCATAGTGCTCGTCGTGATCGGCGGGGTGTTCGCGGCGATCGATGCCGCCATCAACACCGTCTCGATCGCGCGGGTCGACGAGCTGATCCGTGATGAGCGGCCCGGTGCGGTGCGGCTGGCCAAGATCGTCCGGAACCGGCCGCAGTACGTCAATCTCGTTGTGCTGCTGCGGGTTGTCTGCGAGGCTTCGGCGACCGTCCTGCTGGTCGACTACCTCGACGAGCTGATGACGCGCGGGTGGGCCCTGGTGTCCGCCGCGGCCATCATGGTTGTCGTCAGCTTCGTCGCCATCGGTGTCGGCCCCCGCACCGTGGGGCGGCAGAACGCCTATTCCATCTCGCTGCTGTCGGCGCTTCCGCTGCAGGTGATCGCGGTGCTGCTGACCCCGATCAGCCGGCTGCTGGTGCTCATCGGTAACGCCCTGACGCCGGGCCGCGGTTTCCGCAACGGACCCTTCGCCTCGGAAATCGAACTGCTCGAGGTCGTCGACCTCGCGCAGCAGCGGGGTGTCGTGGCCGCCGAAGAGCGGCGAATGATCAAGTCCGTCTTCGAACTCGGTGACACCCCGGCACGCGAGGTCATGGTGCCCCGCACCGAGATGGTGTGGATCGAGAGCGACAAGTCGGCCGGGCAGGCGACCTCGCTGGCGGTCCGCAGCGGACACTCCCGCATCCCGGTGATCGGGGAGAACGTCGACGACGTCGTCGGCGTCGTCTATCTCAAAGACCTTGTGGAGCAGACCTACAACTCCACCAACGGCGGCCGCGAGACCAAGGTGGCCGCGGTGATGCGTCCCGCGGTGTTCATGCCGGACTCCAAACCGCTCGACGAGCTGCTCAACGAGATGCAGCGCACCCGCAACCACATGGCGTTGCTGGTCGACGAGTACGGCGCGATCGCCGGCCTGGTGTCCATCGAGGACGTGCTCGAGGAGATCGTCGGTGAGATCGCCGACGAATACGACACCGACGAGGTGCTGCCGGTAGAAGAACTGGGCGACAACCGGTTTCGGGTGTCGGCCCGGCTACCGCTGGAGGACCTGGCCGAACTGTGCGGCTTCGAGGTCGACGGCGACCTCGACGTGGACACCGTCGGCGGGCTCCTGGCGCACGAACTGGGGCGCGTGCCGCTGCCGGGCGCCGAGGTCCGGGTGTCGTTCCCGTCGCATCGATCGCAGTACCCGGCGACCCTCCAGCTGCGGGCCGAGGGCGGCCGGGACCATCGCGGCCGGGTCCGGATCGGCACCGTCCTGGTGACGCCGGTGGAGCCGGAACGCACTGATGACGTGGAAGAAGGAGAACCCGATGAGTGACGAATTCCGTTCCGGCTTCGTCTGTTTGGTCGGCCGGCCGAACACCGGCAAGTCGACGCTGACCAACGCGCTCGTCGGCACCAAGGTCGCGATCACGTCGAATCGCCCGCAGACCACGCGGCACACCATCCGCGGCATCGTGCACCGCGAGGACTTCCAGATCATCCTGGTGGACACGCCCGGTCTGCACCGGCCGCGCACGCTGCTCGGCCAGCGGCTCAACGAACTGGTCAAGGACACCTATTCCGAGGTCGACATCATCTGTCTGTGCATCCCGGCAGACGAGGCCATCGGGCCCGGCGACCGCTGGATCTACCAGCAGATCCGTGCTGTCGCACCGCGAACCACGTTGCTGGTGGTCGTCACCAAGACCGACAAGGTGCCGCGCGACAAGGTGGCCGCGCAGCTGCTGGCGGTCAGTGAGCTCACCGAGGGCAAGGCCGAGATCGTGCCGGTGTCCGCGGTGGCCGGCGAACAGGTCGACGTCCTGATCGACGTGCTGGCCAGCAAGTTGCCGCCGGGTCCGGCGTTCTACCCGGACGGCGAACTGACCGACGAACCCGAGGAAGTGCTCATCGCCGAGCTCATCCGCGAAGCCGCGCTGGAAGGCGTCCGCGACGAACTGCCGCACTCCCTGGCGGTGGTCATCGAGGAGTTCACCGAGCGCGAAGGCCGCACCCCCGAGCAGGGCGAGATGTGCGACATCCACGCCATCATCTACGTCGAGCGCGACAGCCAGAAGGGCATCGTGATCGGCAAGGGCGGCTCCCGCTTGCGTGAGGTCGGGACGGCGGCGCGGACGCAGATCGAGAAGCTGCTCGGCACCAAGGTGTACCTGAACCTGCGGGTCAAGATCGCCAAGAACTGGCAGCGTGACCCGAAACAGCTTGGCAAGCTGGGCTTTTAATCTCGCGCGAGCGGCCGTGTCTGTACGCGACACGCGGGTCGTGGTGCGCCGTCCGCGCACGCTCGCGGCTGGCGAGCGCGACGATAGTGCTCGGTTCACGCGGCGTGTCGCGGGCAGACACGCACGCTCGCGGAAAATGAATGGCCAGGGCCTAGGGCTGAGTCCACCAGTTGTCGGGCTGCTTGGTGGCCCAGCCGCTGATCGCCTCCAGACTGGCGGCCAGGGAAATCAGCAGCGGCTCGCTGCCTTCGGGACCCATCAGCTGCACAACGATGGGCAGCCCGTCGGCGGTGAAGCCGGCCGGGACGTTGATCGACGGCCAGCCGAGCGCGTTCCACGGCCAGCACACCGGGCACGCCGCGATGATGGCGCGGTCGGTGGCGGTGCTGCCGAGCCGGTCGAAGGCGTCGATCAGCGGTGGCGGCTGCGCGGTGGTCGGCGCCAGCACGACGTCGACGAGATTGAAAATCCAGCCGATGCGGCGCTGATGGGCGGCTTCACGCCGCCGTGCCTCGCGGAGCGCGTGCTCCGACAGCAGCCATCCCGTCCGGATGTTGGCCCGGGTGCGGCGGTCGAGGGTCACGTCGGGTCCCACCCGGTCGCGCCATTCGGCGAGTCCCGTCGTGGAACGGGCGAGGAAGTCCACGGACAGCTGCAGTCCGTACTCCGGATCGTCCGGCCGGACGGTGTGCCCGAGTTCTTCGAGTTGTCCCGCAACGGTGTTCAGCGCGGCCCGGATCTCCGGATGCAACCGGGCGGGGAACAGGGTGAACGGAAACTTGGTCGACAACGCGACGCGCAAAGGACCCGGTGCCCGGCCGACGGCCTCGGCCGCGGCGATGGGCGCCGGTTTGTGGAGATCACCGTCGACGTTGCCGGAGGCGGCGTCGAGAACCAGGGCCGCGTCGGCGACCGTCCGGGCCAGCACCCCGTTGACCGTGATGCCGTTGAAGGCCTCGGGCAGCGGCCAGGTGGAGATGCGTCCGCGCTGCGGCTTGATGCCGACCAGATGGGTCCATGCGGCGGGGATGCGGACGCTGCCCGCACCGTCGGATCCGATTGCGGCGGTGACCAATCCGGCCGCGACGGCCGCGGCGCTACCGCCCGACGACCCGCCCGGGGTGTGCTCGCGCGACCAGGGATTGCGGGTGTGCCCGAAACCGGGCCCGCTGGTGAACGGCCACTGGCCGAGTTCGCAGGTGTTGGTCTTGCCGACGATCACCGCGCCGGCCGCCTTCAGCCGGCGCACCACCTCGGCGTCCGCGGTGGCCGGGGGCACGTCGCCGTCGGTGCCGAACCGGGTGGGCACGCCCGCGACGTCGACGTCGTCCTTGATCGCGATGGGTACGCCGAGAAGCGGAAGATGTTGTCCGGCAGCGCGTTTGCGGTCTGCTTCGGCGGCGTCGGCGAGCGCCTGTTCGGTGAAGACCACCCGGAAGGCGTTCAGCTCGAGCTGACTGGCCGCGATGGCATCCAGCGACTGCCGCACGATCTGCTGTGACGTCACCGTGCCGCTCGCGAGGCGGTACAACTGCTGGGTCAGAGTCGGGAATCGGGGCTGCGCGGAACGTTCGGCCATGACGATTTACGAGGATAGTGGTGCGCACTCGCCCGGCGCTGCCTAACGGAAGTTGTCGGTCCGTGATGGGACAATCGCCCGATGCGGTTGTACCGGGATCGAGCGGTCGTGCTGCGCCAGCACAAGCTCGGCGAGGCCGACCGGATCGTCACGCTGCTCACCCGCGAACACGGGCTGGTCCGCGCGGTGGCCAAGGGCGTGCGGCGGACCCGCAGCAAGTTCGGCTCGCGGCTGGAGCCGTTCGCCCACATCGATGTGCAGCTGCATCCCGGCCGCAACCTCGACATCGTCACCCAGGTGGTGTCCCTCGACGCGTTCGCCGCCGACATCGTCAACGACTACGGCCGCTACACCTGCGGCTGCGCCATCCTGGAGACCGCCGAGCGGCTGGCCGGTGAGGAACGCAACCCGATGCCGGCGCTGCAGCGGCTCACCGTCGGCGCACTGCGGGCCGTCGCCGACGGCAGCCGGCCCCGTGAACTGGTGCTCGACGCCTATCTGCTGCGGGCCATGGGGATCGCCGGCTGGGCGCCGGCCATCACCGAGTGCGCGCGCTGCGCCGCACCCGGTCCGCACCGGGCGTTCCATGTCGCGGCCGGCGGCAGCGTCTGCGTGCACTGCCGGCCGTCGGGATCGGTCACCCCGCCGCAGGGTGTGCTGGATCTGATGGCCGCGCTGCACGACGGCGACTGGGAGTTTGCGCAGGCCTCGCCGAGCGGGCACCGCAGCCAGGCCAGCGGGCTGGTGGCCGCGCACCTGCAGTGGCATCTGGAGCGTCAGCTGCGGACATTGCCCCTCGTCGAGCGTGCGTACCGTCCCGATACCGCACTCATTGAGCAGCGCGTGACCCTACTCAGGCAGGATATTGCCCATGGCACTCAACCGGGCGCGCAAGACCAGCTATCCACAGCTGCCTCAGGCGCCTGACGACTATCCGATTTTCCCGGACGTTTCGACCTGGCCGGTGGTCTTCCCGGAGCTCCCACCGAACTCCAACGGCCGCTTCGCACGGCCGCCGCAGCATCCGTCCAAGGCCGTCGCACCGCAGATTCCCGCCGACCAGGTACCCAACCACGTCGCCGTCGTCATGGACGGCAACGGCCGGTGGGCCACCCAGCGCGGGCTCGGACGCACCGAGGGCCACAAGATGGGCGAGGCGGTGTTGATCGACATCACCTGCGGAGCCATCGAACTGGGCATCAAACACCTGTCGGTGTACGCGTTCTCCACCGAGAACTGGAAGCGCAGCACCGAAGAGGTGCGGTTCCTGATGGGCTTCAACCGCGAGGTGGTGCGCCGCCGCCGCGAGAACCTCAACGCGATGGGCGTCAACATGCGGTGGGTCGGGTCGCGGCCGCGCATGTGGAGCAGCGTCATCAAGGAGTTCGACATCGCCGAGCAGATGACCGTCGGCAACGACGTCATCACCGTCAACTACTGCGTGAACTACGGCGGGCGTACCGAGATCGTCGAAGCGGCGCGCGAACTCGCCGAGCAGGCGGCGGCCGGCAAGATCAACCCGAACCGCATCTCCGAGGCGTCGTTCGCCAAGCACCTGCACCGCCCCGACATCCCCGACGTGGACCTGTTCATCCGCACCTCGGGCGAGCAGCGCGCCAGCAACTTCATGCTGTGGCAGGCGGCGTACGCCGAGTACGTCTTCCAGGACAAGCTCTGGCCGGACTACGACCGCCGCGACCTGTGGGCCGCGTGCGAGGAGTACGTCAACCGCAACCGACGGTTCGGGAGGGCCTGATGGCGGACTTGTTGCAGCGGTTGGCAGCCGTGCTCGCGGATTCGGTGACCATCGTCGAAGAGACCGACGGCGCCCTCACCGTCGCACACGACGGGACGGTGGCGTCACTGCGCGTGGTGAACATCGGCGAGGGACTCGACCTGGTCTCACTGACGCAGCCACTGGCGTGGGATATCAAGCTCGACAACAAGGTTCGGGACCGCGTGGCCGATCACGCGGGTCGCACCATGCTCGGCTCGGTGGTGCTGGTCGAGCGGGCCGGTGATCCACGGTCCAACGGCGCCAAGAAGGTCGGCGACGTGATGCTGCGCTACAACTTCCCGGCCGCCGGACTCAGCGACGACGCCTTGTCCACCCTCGTCATGCTGGTGCTGTCCACCGGTGTCGACGTGCGGGCCGACCTGACGTCGTGACGCCGACGTGACCGTCATCCGGATCGTCGCCGCGGTGGTCGCCGACGAACGCGGGCACCTGCTGGTCGTCCGCAAACGTGGCACGACGACGTTCATGCAACCCGGCGGCAAGTTCGAACCGGGGGAGTCGCCGGTCGACGCGCTGGCCCGCGAGATCCGGGAGGAACTCGGGGTCGGCATCACCGACGTGCGGGAGTTGGGTCACCACACGGCGGTCGCGGCCAACGAACCCGGGCACACGGTCGACGCCGAACTGTTCCTCGTGCAGCTCGACGGCGCGCCGCAGATCGCCGCCGAGATCGAGGAGATGGCCTGGATCGATCCGTCGGCACCCGGCGACATCAAGCTGGCGCCGCTGACGGCCGAGGCGGTGCTGGGCTGGGCGCGGAGCCGGGCGGCTCTGGAGCCCTGAACCTCAGGCGCCGGTGCAGGCCGAGCACACCCCGAAAATCTCGATGGTGTGACTGACATCGGAAAAGCCGTGGGCGGCAGCGGTTTCGGTGGCCCACGCCTCGACCTCGGTGCCGGCCACCTCGACCGTGGCGCCGCACTGCCGGCACACGAGGTGATGGTGATGGTGGGCCTGCGAGCAGCGCCGGTAGAGCGCCTCACCGCTGTCGTTGCGCAGGCTGTCGACCTGTCCGGCCGCGGCCATCGACTGCAGGGTGCGGTAGACGGTCGTCAGGCCGATGCCTTCGCCGCGGCGGCGCAGTTCGTCGTGCAGCTCCTGTGCGGACCGGAATTCTTCGACGTTGGTGAGCAGCGCCGCGATCGCGGTGCGCTGCTTGGTGGACCGGGTGGGAGCGCTCACGACCGGTCCTCCTCGACGTGCGCGATGGCGTCGACGACGATGTGCGCGAGGTGATGGTCGACCAGGCGGTACATCACCTCGCGGCCGGCGCGTTCCCCGGCGACGACCCCGGCCGACTTGAGAATGCGCAGGTGCTGGCTGACCAGGGGCTGCGGGACTTCCAGGGCGTCGACGAGTTCGTGCACGCAGCGCTGTGACTCCCGCAGCTGCATCACGATGGCGATGCGGATGGGCGCGGCGAGGGCGCGCAGCAGGTCGCCGGCGGCGTCGAGCGTGTCCCGCGGCGGGGACGACGGAAACGGCGCGCCGCTGTGCTGGTGGTCGAGCTCGTCATGCGTAGTGGTGGGTGGCACCCCGGCAACTCCCGACTATTGGAAATAGTTTTCATTTAGCTTTCCATGCGCGCATACGCATGTCAAAGGTGGGTGCGACATTGGCCGATCAGCGGGGCCTTTAGGCTGGACGGGTTGCATCCCAGCTGACTCGAGGAGTGCTCGAACATCGTGGCGTCCATCATCGACACCGTTGCCAACCTGGCCAAACGCCGTGGTCTGGTCTTCCAGTCCGGCGAAATCTACGGCGGCACAAAGTCTGCGTGGGATTACGGGCCACTGGGTGTCGAGCTCAAGGAGAACATCAAGCGCCAGTGGTGGAAGTCCGTCGTCACGTCCCGCGACGACGTCGTCGGCCTGGACAGCGCGATCATCCTGCCCCGTCAGGTGTGGGTGGCCTCGGGCCACGTCGCGGTGTTCAACGACCCGCTGGTCGAGTGCCTGAACTGCCACAAGCGGCACCGTCAGGACCACATGCAGGAGGCCTACGCCCTGAAGAAGGGCCTCG
This sequence comes from Mycobacterium sp. SMC-17, assembly GCF_045310915.1. Lineage (NCBI taxonomy): Bacteria > Bacillati > Actinomycetota > Actinomycetes > Mycobacteriales > Mycobacteriaceae > Mycobacterium > Mycobacterium sp. SMC-17. The sequence continues at coordinate 176,878 of NZ_JBJIAK010000001.1, forward strand.
ATGACCCCGATGCCGTGCCGATGGACGAGATCGTCTGCCCGGACTGCGGCACCAAGGGCCAGTGGACCGAGCCCCGTGACTTCAACATGATGCTCAAGACCTACCTCGGGCCCATCGAGTCCGAGGAAGGCATGCACTACCTGCGCCCGGAGACCGCGCAGGGCATCTTCGTGAACTTCGCCAACGTGGTGACCACCGCGCGCAAGAAGCCGCCGTTCGGCATCGGCCAGATCGGCAAGAGCTTCCGCAACGAGATCACGCCCGGCAACTTCATCTTCCGCACCCGCGAGTTCGAGCAGATGGAGATGGAGTTCTTCGTCGAGCCCTCGACCGCGCCGGAGTGGCACAAGTACTGGATCGACACCCGCTTCCAGTGGTACGTCGACCTGGGCATCAACCCGGAGAACCTGCGCCTCTACGAGCACCCACTGGAGAAGCTGTCGCACTACAGCGCCGGCACCACCGACATCGAGTACAAGTTCGGCTTCGCCGGCAACCCGTGGGGTGAGCTCGAAGGTATCGCCAACCGCACCAACTTCGACCTCAGCACGCACGCCGAGCACTCGGGCGTCGACCTGTCGTTCTACGACCAGGGCACCGACACCCGCTACGTGCCGTACGTCATCGAACCCGCGGCCGGCCTGACGCGCTCGCTGATGGCGTTCCTGGTCGACTCGTACCACGAGGACGAGGCCCCCAACGCCAAGGGCGGCGTCGACAAGCGCACGGTGCTCAAGCTCGACCCGCGCCTCGCGCCGGTCAAGGCCGCGGTGCTGCCGCTGTCGCGCAACGCCGATCTGTCGCCCAAGGCCCGCGACCTGGCCGCCGAGCTGCGCAAGAACTGGAACGTCGAGTTCGACGACGCCGGCGCCATCGGCCGCCGCTACCGTCGCCAGGACGAGATCGGCACGCCGTACTGCATCACGGTCGACTTCGACTCGCTCGAGGACCACGCCGTGACCATCCGCGAGCGTGACGCCATGACCCAGGAGCGCGTCGCCATCGACGCCGTCAGCGACTACCTCGCGGTGCGCCTCAAGGGCTGCTGACGGCCGACCGCCAACCGTCGTATGCGCACCGGTGAGAAATTGCCGCCGGGGACCCGCCGCGGGCTCGAATAGGCTTGTGGGCCAGGGGCAAGGGACGCCGGAGGGGGCGACAGTGACGGTTCTCGGCGCATTTCTTTCGACGTGGGACGACGCGCGCGCGACGTTCGGGTCCGGTACGCCGGTCGGCGGTGCCGAATTCGACATGAGCGACCAGTTCCACGAACTGCGCAGCACAGTGCTGTCGGCGGCGAGCGGCGGCGAGTGGACGGGCACCGCGGCCGAGGCGTACGACGACCGCAATCGCGCGCATGCCGGGGCCATCGGCAGGCTCGCCGAACTCGACCGACGGCTCGGTGTCGAGGTCGACCGGTCGGCTGCCGTGGTGACGGCGGGCCGCCGCGATCTCGACTCCGTCAAACAGTGGGTGGTCGACGCGGCCGCCAGCGTGCCGCCCACCGCCGCGGGCGACCGTGTACTGCTTCCCGTGGTGGTGAAGGGGACGGCCGAGATCGCCGACATCATCAGTCGGTCGAACGCCGATATGGATGCCATCGCGGCGCGCATCCGCGAGATCGGTTCGGGCTATGAGGAAATCGCCGGGCGGGACGGACGCGATCCCGACGATCCGAACGGAAAACCGGAGGACCCGCCGGCCGACAAACATCCGGGCGACACCATTCCGGCGCCGCCGCCATGGGCGAAACATGATGGCGGGGCTGGAGAGTGGGGTTCGCAGCCGTGGTACGCGCGGGGTGACGACGCCGCCTTCAAAGCCGCCATCGAGGCCGGGCTGCCATTGATCGGGCTCAAGTGGCCGCATGCGGCCGACCTGATGGACCACTATCTCGACAACACCGGGAAGCCCTACAACCTCGATGTGAATTCGATGATGAACGACATCCCGCAGATGCGCGCGCGAGCCGACGCCAAGATCAACGACGAGGTCAACCGGATTGTCGCGGACGCCGCGGCGACGGGGCAGTACGGCCGGCCGGTGGCGTTCCGGACGGGCTGGGACGGCTACTACATGGATGCCGAGGCCAATCCCGACTGGTACCACGCTGTCGGTGGCGTCGACATGTCGGTCGGTGGGGTGGTCACCGTCTACCCGCCGGACACTCCGGGCGGGCCGCCTCGCGTCCACGTCGAATCGCAGGTGAACGTGGCGGATCAGTACAACTGGGACGAAGGGAAGGAGACCAAGGTGGGACCCATCACGATCACCGACAAGGACATGGGCGGCCTCCAGACCGCAGGCATGGCAAGGGAATTCGAGATCGCGGGTGCGTCGTCGGTCGCGACGTACGACGGGGTGCCGCGGTGATGCGGCACCTGGGAATGTTGGCCGCCGTCCTGGTGATGTGCGCGTTCTCCGCGTGTTCGGTCGAGAAAACAGGAGAGCAGAAGGTGTCTGCGGAAACGGCCGCGGCGTTCGGCGATGTGACCCTGCCGCACGGCGCGCAGGTTCTGGCCACCGCCACCGATGCGGGCCGGGACACCCGCTACCGGCTGTCCCTGCGGCTGACCGACAGCCAGCTGCGCGAATTCCTGGGCCAGTTCCCGGCGCAGCCGCGGCCGTCCGAGATTCCGAAAACCATCACCGTGCTCGCCGGGCCGTCGCCGGCGACCGCGTCCAAGCCGTTGTTCCTGCAGGACAAGGTCACGACCAAGGACCACAAGCTGGTCAACCGTGAGGTCGTCGTCGACGAGCGCGGGCCCGACGAGGTGTACGTCCACCTGTCGCTGTACACCACCTGACCGAAGTGCTGAGCAGTCTCTCAGCACCCGTCGTCGATCCCGTTGCACTCTCGGTATAGCGTGGCGCCCATGACACGAGTTTCGGTGATCACCGGCGGTGCCGGCGGGATGGGCCGGGCGACGGCCAAGATCGTCGGGCGGGACCACACAGTGGTGCTGGCCGATGTGCGTCAGGACCGTCTCGACGCCGCGGCGGCAGAACTGTCCGGTCTCGGGATCGCCGCAATACCGGTCCACGCCGATGTCACCGACCGGGTCGCGGTGGACCAATTGTTCGCCACCGCAACAGAGTTCGGTCCGATCGTGTCGGTGATCCACGCTGCCGGCGTCAGCCCGAGCATGGGGCCGGCGGAGTACGTGGCACGCACCAATGCGATCGGCACCGTCAACGTCAACGAGGCCTTCTACCGCTTCGCGGACGCAGGTGCGGCGATCGTCAACGTGGCGTCGATGGCGGCACACCTGCTGCCCGACGAGATCATCCCGACGGCGAAGTTCCCGCTGGCCCTCACCGATGAGGCCGCGTTTCTGGCCGAGATGCTGGCGGCCTGTGCGTTCGCGCCCGAGGAACTGCGCTCGGGCATGGCCTATGGCGTGAGCAAGAATTTCGTCAAGTGGTACAGCAGCTCGCAGGCCGAGCGCTTCAACGGCAAAGGGCTGCGCATCGTTTCGGTGTCACCGGGCTCGGTCGACACCGAGATGGGACTGCTCGAGGCCGACGCGGGCGCCGGTGCGATGGTCATGAACGCCGCGGTACCGCGCTGGGGCAAGGCCGAGGAGATGGCCGAGCTGTTCGCGTTCTGCGCCAGCGACAGGGCCGGGTACCTCACCGGCACCGACATCCTGAACGACGGCGGCGTGGTCGCCTCGATGCGGGAACGGGCCCGCCGCGCCGCCGCGGCGGGCTGATCGCTCACCGCGACTAGAACCGCCCGCCACCGCCGGAGAAGCCGCCGCCGGAGCCGCCGAAACTCGTTGAGCTCCAACCGCCCCCGTGGCTGCCACCACCGCTGCCGCCGCCGCGGATCATCCCCGACAAGATGCCGCCGATGATGATGCCGCCGATGTCGCCTGCGGTACTCGAACCCGTCCCGGCGTAGGCCTGGCGGGCGGCGCGGACATCGTCGTCGGCCAGTCTCTGGGCCTGAGCTGCCAGGGCGTCCGCGGCGTTGGCCTGTTCGATGGCCGCCGGCAGGTCGGTGGCCTGTGCTGCCTGGGCGGCTTCGAGGCGGCGCTGCGCCTCGGCCAGCCGGGTACGGGCTTCGGAACCGACGCTGCCGCGGCGGGTGTCGATGAAATCCGAGACGCCCCGCACCCGGGACTGCGCCGCCAGCAGTGCCTGACCGAACGACTGCCGGAGCCGGTTCAGGGCAGCGGTTTCCTCCGAGATGGTCGCGAGGAGCTTGTCGAGCTGCGAGTCGGCGGCGGTCAGTTGCGTGAACGCGCTCAGCGGATCGGCCGCGCCCGACGCCTGCGCGTTCGAAACCGCTTGTACCGCAGCGGTACGCGCGGCCGTCAGCTCGGCGTAGTGCGCGCCCGGCGGTGTGGCCTCCGCCGCCGCGATGCCGTTCTGGATGTCGGTGATCGCGGCGGGCAGCGCGCTGATCGCGTGGGCGATATCGGTCGCGGCACTGTCGACCGAATCGAGCAGGCGTTGCGCCTGGCCCACTGCGGATTCCGCGGCCCGGATGGCGTTGACCAGCGCGGCCTGACTGTCGCTCGGCTTGCTGACCAATCCGCGGGCGGCGGTGATGTTCTGATCGGCGAACGCCAGGCGCTCTCTGGCGCCGTCCACATTGCCGGCCACCGAGGCCAGTGCGGTCTCGGTGAACTGGCCGTGCAGCCCGGTCAGGGTCTGCTGGGCCGGCTCGATGCGGGCGGTCAAGGCGACCATCTGCTGTGTCAGCGCGTCCAGCCGGGTCGGCGCGTTGATGACAAGGTCGCGCATCTGATGGAAGGCGGTGCGCTGGTTCTCCAGTTCTCTGTCGGCGCGGGCCGCCGAGACGACCACCTGGGTCAGGAGATCGCGGCGTTGTTGCGGCGTCTCGGGCACCGCGTCGTCGAGCGTCTGGCGCACGCTGAACGCCTGTGCCATGGCGGCTTTCGCGTTCTGCACGGCGGCGATGAACGGCGCGGTGTCGCGCTCGCCGAATTCGCCGACGGCCAGGGCCAGCTCGTTGTCGCTGGTGCGCACGGCGTTGTCGACCTCGACGAGGATCGACTTGGACAGGTCCTCCAAGGTCTCCGGCGACATCTTCGCGAGGACGGCGGGATCGGTGGCGTCGGCCTGCTGCGCGGCGTTGAGGTCGGCCTGCCGGCGCTGCCGACGCCGCCGCCGGGCCCACCAGATGAGCCCGGCGAACGCGACGCCGATGACCGCAAGCGCAATCACCAGCCCGACCCAGTTGAACGGCGCAGACGAGGCCCCCCGAAGTCCGTCGGCTGCCGCGACGGCCGCGCCCGCCCAGTCGCCGTCGTGCAGCTTGGCCTCGACGACCTCCTGGCGCAGGCGGTCGACGTCCACATCGCCCGTCGCGGCCTCGGGGACCAGGAGCGCGTAGGCACGATCCTTGATCGCCACGGCAAGGATGGCGTCGTGGTTGCCCAGAAAGCTTTTGCGCCAGGTGCTTTCTGCCCAGTCGCGGGGACTGGACCCGGAGAAGGTGTCGACATAGACGACCCACAACCGGGTACCGCGCTTGTCGTACAGCTGCTGCACCGCGCCGGAGACCTGGCTGTGTTGTTGCGCGTTGAGCGCACCGGCCTCGTCGGTGACGTAGTCCGGGAGCCGCATGGGTGGTTCAGCGCACGCGACCGGGGCCAGCAGCGTTCCCACCAACAGGACCGAAATCATCAGCCAGAGCACTCGCACGATGCGCATGTCGCTCAATGTAGTGACAGGGTATGTGGTAAGCGGACGCGCCCGGGCTGGCAGACTTCGGCCGTGGGCATTGCAAGCGACGGATACAGCGACTTCGACCGGCAGCGGCTGGTCGGGGAGGGCACGAAGAGCGCCACGCTGCCCGGCACCGATTCCGGCCACCGCACGGATTTCGCGCGGGACCGGGCCCGTGTGCTGCACAGCGCCGCGCTCCGCCGGCTGGCCGACAAGACCCAGGTGGTCGGACCCCGGCAGGGCGAGACCCCGCGCACCCGGCTCACCCACTCGCTCGAAGTGGCGCAGATCGGGCGCCACATGGCGGTGGGTCTGGGCTGTGATCCCGACCTGGTCGACCTCGCCGGTCTGGCCCACGACATCGGCCACCCGCCCTACGGCCACAACGGCGAACGCGCGCTCGACGAGATCGCCAAGCCGTTCGGCGGGTTCGAGGGCAATGCCCAGAACTTCCGCATCCTGACCCGGCTCGAACCGAAAACGCTTGACAGCGAAGGACGTTCGGCTGGTCTGAACCTGACCCGGGCCGCACTGGACGCCGTGATCAAATACCCGTGGTTCCGCGAGGACCGCGTGAAGTTCGGCTTCTATGACGACGACGCGGCGGCCGCCGCCTGGGTGCGGGAGGGCGCGCCCGCCGAGCGGCTGTGCCTGGAAGCCCAGGTCATGGACTGGGCCGACGACGTCGCGTACTCCGTGCACGACGTCGAGGACGGCATCATCTCGGGCCGTATCGACTTGCGCGTCCTCGCCGACGCCGACGCCGCCGACACCCTGGCCAAACTGGGTGCCCGGTCGCATCCGACGGTGACGCACGACGACATGCTGGCCGCCGCCGCGCGGTTGTCGCAGCTGCCCGTCGTCACCGCCGTCGGCAAGTACGACGGTTCGGTCGCGACGTCGGTGGCGCTCAAGCGGCTCACCAGTGAGTTGGTCGGCCGGTTCGCCAATGCCGCGGTCACCGAGACCAAGAAGCAGGCGGGCCGCGCGACGATGCGCCGTTTCGACGCCGAGCTCGCGGTGCCGACCCTGGTCCGGGCCGAGGTGGCCGTGCTCAAGATGCTGGCCCTGCAGTTCATCATGTCCGACCACCAGCACCTGCAGATTCAGGCCGACCAGCGCACCATGGTCCGCGAGGTCGCGCTGTCACTGTGGGGCCAGGCCCCGGCGAGTCTCGACCCGCAGTTCGCCGCCGAGTTCGCCCTCGCCGACGACGACGGGGCCCGGCTGCGGGTGGTCGTCGACCAGATCGCGTCGTACACCGAGACCCGGCTGGAACGCGTGCACGAGGCGCGCTCGCCGCGGCCGCTGGACTGAATCCCGCGCCGCCTACACTGGGCGCGTGGCCGGCCGGATTCCTGATCGCGATATCGCGGCCATTCGTGAACGCACCCGCATCGAGGACATCGTCGGCGAGCACGTGCAGCTGCGGCGCGCGGGCGCCGACTCGCTCAAAGGCCTGTGCCCGTTCCACGACGAGAAGTCGCCGTCGTTCCATGTGCGGCCCAACCACGGGCTGTTCCACTGCTTCGGCTGCGCCGAGGGCGGCGACGTCTACGCGTTCGTGCAGAAGATCGAGCACGTCACCTTCGTCGAAGCCGTGGAGCTGCTGGCCGACCGGCTGAACTACACCATCAGTTACGAGGGGTCGTCGACCACCAACGTGCAGCGCGACAAGGGCAGCCGCAGCCGCCTGCTCGCCGCCAACGCCGCCGCGCAGGAGTTCTACGCCGAGGCGTTGCAGTCGGCGGAAGCCGCCGCCGCCCGCCAGTACCTGATCGACCGGAACTTCGACGCCGACGCCGCCAAGCGTTTCGGCTGCGGATTCGCCCCGTCGGGCTGGGACACCCTGACAAAACACCTGCTGCGCAAGGGATTCACCTTCAAGGAGCTGGAGGCCGCCGGGTTGTCCCGCGAGGGGCGCCGCGGCCCCATGGACCGCTTCCACCGCCGGCTGCTGTGGCCCATCCGGGGCGCGACGGGTGAGGTGATCGGGTTCGGCGCCCGCCGCCTGTTCGACGACGACCACATGGAAGCCAAGTACGTCAACACGCCGGAAACGGTGCTGTACAAGAAGTCCCACGTGTTGTTCGGCCTCGACCTGGCCAAGCGTGACATCGCCAAGGGCCATCAGGCCGTCGTCGTCGAGGGCTACACCGACGTCATGGCCATGCACCTTGCCGGGGTGACCACCGCGGTCGCATCGTGCGGCACGGCCTTCGGCGACGAGCACCTGTCGATGCTGCGGCGCCTGATGATGGACGACAACTTCTTTCGCGGCGAGCTGATCTACGTGTTCGACGGTGACGCCGCCGGACGCGCCGCCGCCGTGAAAGCCTTTGAGGGCGAACAGAATCTGACTGGGCAGTCGTTCGTGGCGGTCGCCTCCGACGGCATGGATCCGTGCGATCTGCGGCTCAAGTCCGGTGACGGTGCGCTGCGGGATCTGGTAGCGCGCCGAACCCCGTTGTTCGAGTTCGTGATTCGCACCGCGCTCGAGGAGCACGACCTGGACAGCGCGGAGGGCCGCGTCGCGGCGCTGCGCCGGTGTGTGCCGCTGACGGCCCGGATCAAGGACCCCACCCTGCGTGACGAGTACGCCCGCCAGCTCGCCGGCTGGGTCGGTTGGGACGACGTGGCACAGGTGATCGCGCGGGTGCGCGAGACCGCCAAGTCGGGCCCGGCGGCGTCGAAGCGGGACGCGCGGCGTCCGGCGGCGCCGGCGGCCCCGGCCGCGGCAGTGGGGCGCCCGAACCCGAAGGACCCGACGCTGTGGCCGCAGCGCGAGGCACTCAAGTCGGCTCTGCAGTACCCGGCGATGGCCGGCCCGGTGTTCGACGGGCTGCCGGTCGACAGCTTCACCCATCCCGGGTACGCCGCCGTCCGGCAGGCGATCACCGCGGCAGGCGGGACATCTTCGGGCCTGGGCGGTGCGGAATGGATCGAGGCGGTCCGGGCGGCCGAGCCGTCGGCCGCGAACCTGATCAACGAACTGTCGGTCGAGGCCTTCCAGGCCGAAGAGGACAAGCTGCCGCGGTACATCGCGAGCGTGCTGGCCCGCTTGCAGGAGGTCTGGGTCGGCCGCGAGATCGCCGAGCTGAAGTCGAAACTGCAGCGCATGTCGCCCGTCGAGCAGAGCGACGAGTACCACGCCCTGTTCGGCGACCTCGTCGCCATGGAGCAGTACCGGCGCAGCCTGCTGCAGCAGGCCAGCGGCGACGATCTCAGCTGAGGGCTTTCGTCTGCTGTAACGCGGGGACGCAGTCTGCGCGATATGGTGGGGCAGAACCGACCCCAGGGGAGAGGCCAATCATGACCTTCGGAGCAACCCGGCTCTTCGCCGCAGCAGCGCTCGTGGCCACCGCAGTGGCCGCCCCCGTCGTCGTTGCGCTCAGCAGCGCCCCGTCATCGCAGACGACGGCCGACGGTGGCTGCCTCGCCTGGTTCGGTAACAAGGAAGACGGCTACTGCATGGGCCGTTCCAACGGCCAGCCGGTGAACGTGGGCACGCCGTGGGGCGTCTGGGGACCGCAGGGCGGCATCAGCAGCGGCCCGCTGCTGCCGGGCCAGAGCTGGAACCAGCCGCTCGGCTGACGCCGCCCGCACCGATAACCGCCCGATTGTCGGTCGGGTCAGTCGTGAACCGACTCCGGATGCAGCACAGCGGTCTGTGAGTCGATAGCCGTCAACCGCACCATGTTCGGGTCCGGTGACACCTTGTCGGCCAGCTTGCGCCGCCCGGCATCCAGCATCGCCTTGGTCATCGGGCTCTCGGTGATGGCGCGGTATGTGCCGGCGATCTGCTCGTAACGGCGACGGCCTGCTTTGGCTCCCAGAACATAGCCAACGGCCATGACGGCGACGGCTCGGATCACTGGACCCCTCCCTGATGACGGTGCGTGGCTCCATCCTGCCTCACGATCGCCGATGCGTCTGGCCCGACCGGCAGCTACCAGCCGATTCAAAGATCCGCGCAGTCATGCGCTAGAGTCATGCCTCGGTTCAGGGACACGCGCCCAGGGCCTGAGCACAATCCCCTGTAGCTCAATTGGCAGAGCTCCCGACTGTTAATCGGGCGGTTATTGGTTCGAGTCCAATCGGGGGAGCAACGGTGACCAGCACGGAAGTGCTGGTCATTTTGCATTCCGGGGCTACTGCGTCGGCCTCGCCTCGGGCCCTGCGCCGAGCGTGCGGCCTGACGTGATTTTTCTGGCGCGTGACCTCGAAAAGACCCACGCTCGGTGCGCGCCCGGAGTTTGGTGCCCACGCTCACGGGTACCCGCAAGGCATGAACGAATCGCGTACCTCGGTCGGCGCCATGGTGCCGGGCCTGGTGACCATCGCCACGAGTTTCGTGGCCCTGGTCGTCGGAGCCGTCGCGATGGTGGCCGGATATCTGACGTTCGGCGCAGTGGCGATGATCGTTTCGCTTGCCGCTGCGACCTTCGGCGCCGTGTGGTTGCTGTCGGGCATGCTGCTCAGTGAGCACCATCCGCACCTCCACGGCCGGCACGTCTGAGCCGCCGGCAGATCCCAAAAGCACTCGAGAAAAAGGCGTTTGAGCGCCTTTTCGGTGTGGTGTTGCCGCGTGCGGCAACCGGGACCGACCGAGATCGCCGTCAACACGCCCACGTGGGCCCGAACGGGTCTGCGGCGCAATGGGAAATAGGAGTACGGACGAAAGGGAGCGAATCTATGACGAACGTTTTGGAACAGATCAAGGGAGCGACCGCTTACGACCCGTCTGGCGAGAAGATCGGCAAGATCCACGAGCTCTATCTGGACGCACAGAGCAGGCAGCCCAAGTGGGCATCCGTTCACACCGGCCTCTTCGGTATTTCGGAGTCGCTGGTCCCGCTGGCGGGCGCGCGCCCCGACGGCGACGATTCGGTGCAGGTGGCCGTGGCGAAGAGCGCCGTCAAGAACGCCCCGCACGTGGACATCCGTGACCGGATCAGCCCGGCCGACGAAGCCACCCTGATGCAGTACTACGGCATGCGGTCCGATCGGCCGGCCACCCCGCAGCCTGGGCAGCGACCCGCGCCGCAGCCCGGCCCCGAGACCCCGCCGTCCAATGGCGGCAAGCACCTGCGCGGAGCGGCACCGGCCCTTGGCGGCATCGGCGGCACCTCGGCGAACACGTCGGCCCACGCCTCCCAGGCGTCGCCCACTGCTCAGACCGGGCCGGAGATGATCCGTTCGGAGGAGCACCTGCAGGTGGGCACCGAGCGCGCGACGTCGGGTACGGCCCGCCTCAACAAGCATGTGGTGACCGAGCAACAGACCGTCCAGGTGCCCGTCACCCACGAAGAGGTGCGCGTGGAGCGCGCCGCCATCACCGACCCGTCCCATGCCCGTGACAACCGGATCGCCGACGACCAGCGCGAAGTGACGCTGCACGAGGACAAGGTCGTCGTGAGCAAGGAATCGGTTCCTGTCGAACGGGTTCGACTCGCAGTCGACGAGGTCACCGAGAACAAGCAGATCACCGAGAACGTGCGCCGCGAAGAGATCAACGCGGAAGGCGTGCACCGCCGTCAGCGCTGACCATCTCAGTCGAGCGGAGCCGACGGGGGCGGGCCCAGATGCAAGATCGGAAACGGTCGCCCGTCGCCGTCGGTCTCCGACCGGCTCAGGGTGACGAAGCCGTGACGCTGGTAGAACCCGACCGCTTGTGGATTCTGCTCGTTCACGTCGACCAGCAGCCCCGGATTCTTGGCCCGCGCGTCGGCCAGCAGGACCGAGCCAGCGCCACGACCACGGTGCTGGTGGTCGATGAACAACATCTCCAGGTTGCCGCCGGCGACACCCGAGAAGCCGACCGGCACACCGTCGGAATCCGCGACCGTGAGGTCGACCATCTTCAGGTACTCCTCGGCCAGCCGGCGCTCGTAGAAATCGATGTCGCCGGCAGTCAGGAAGTCATGCGTCGCTTCGACCGCGCTACGCCAGATCCGTAGGAGCTCCGGCCATTCCGCGGGCCCGTGGCATGGCCGGAGTGCGAATTCTTGCGTCGTGGTCACGTTCTCAGCGTAAAGACACGCCGGGTCGCCTCACCAAGCCAGGACGTGATCCGGGCCGGAATTCGGTTCTTCGTCGGCGGCCGCCGGGGGAGTCAGGAGGTCGCCCCAATGCTTCAGAGCGATTCGCATCGCGTCGGGTCGAGACCCTCCCGCCAGCCGCAGCGAATGGCCGCCGGACAGCTCGACCAGCGCCTCGGCCAGGACGTACGGCGACATGTCGGAATCGTGGGCGACGCCGATCAACTCGACGGCCGCATCCTGCCACCGCCGTCGTTGCAGGCCGACGAGAACGCCGACGGCAAGCGCCAGTACGCGACGTTGCGCCTTGCTGCCCGCGGCCGGCCAGGTGCCGCCGCCGTAGAGACCGGCGACGCCTCCAGGCAAATCACCGTCATACTCCGGTGGCCCACTACCGACCGTGATCGACATGGCCATTGTTTACCCGCGCGACAGTGCCGCGAAACGCACAGCTATCCGGAGCGGCGCGCGCACCGCCCCGGATGACTGGATGACGCTACTTCTTCGTGGTGCTCTTCGGCGCGGTGTTCTTCGGGCCGGAGTTCGTCGGCGCCGACTTCGCCTTCGGGCTCTGTTTCGGTGCCGTTGCCTTCGAGGACGCCGCCGGTGCTGCGGTATCGGCGGTTGCCGTCGAGGTTGCCGCTGACGCTGTGGGCGCCAACGCCTTTGGCGCGGCAGGGGCCGTTGGCACGGCCGCCGAGATGGGTGCGGCCGGCGTCGCGGGAGCTGCCGGTGTGGCGGGGGTGGCCCGTGTTGCCGGGGTGGCCCGTGTCGCCGGAGTGGTGGCGGTGGCCGGGACTGCCGGCGTGGCTGCGGTGGCCGGGGTGGCCGGAGCGGCAGGCGTCGCCGGGACGGCAGTGACGGGCGTGGTGGCCGCGGCGATCGGGCCGGCGATCACGGGCACCGCCGCCGGGTCGGTCGCCGGGTCGGTTGCTGCCGAGGTCGTGCTCGTCGTCTTCAGCGCTGCCGCAGGATCACCGGAGGCAGTGCGCATCGTCGAAACCGATGGGTCGGCAACGGGATCGGCGGTGGCGCTCAGTGTCGAAACCGATGGGTCGGCAAGGGATCTGGTGGCGCTGAGTGTCGTGAGAGCCATCATGGGGCTCGAGACCGTCGCCGGGTCCGGCGCGCCGATCGGCGTCTGCGGATGCGTCGCCGTCCATTGGGCGATGACGTTCGCCGCGGGCTTGGGCGTCCAATCCGTCTGGAAGACACCGAGAGTGTCCTGGTCGCTCGTGCTGGCGGTGTTCCGGTCGCGGGTGGTGTAGATGAACATCGGCCCGGTGTAGTCGAAGCTGCTCCACGAGTTCAGGAAGTTGGAGATGAACGCCGCCTGGGTGTTGTTGTCGACGACCGAGGTCGGCTCTCCGTACTCGGTTGCCCAGATCTGCTTGCTGCCGTCGCCGGCCGCGACCATTTCCTGATGGATCGTCGCGAGCTGGTTGATCGGGGCCACCGGCCCGTACGGCGTGCCGTTCCCGAAGGGCACCTGGTACTGGTACGGGTGGAACGAGAGCGCGTCGAAATATCCTTGGGCTCCGTTGTCGTACATGCCCTGGACGTATGAGGCCGCGTTGATGGCCAGGCCAGGGGTATCGGTGACCCAACCGACCACGCCGCCGATCACCGTCGCGTTGGGATCAGCGGCCTTGATCGCCGGATATGCCGCCTGCAGCAGTCGGGTGTACGCCGCGGGATCGGGTGTCGGGTACCAGGAGGGCGCCGCGTTGGGCTCGTTCCACACCTCGTAGGCCGACACCTTGCCCGCGTAGCGCTCCGCCACTGCGCTGACGAATTGCGCGTACTGCGTGTTGTCGGCCGGCGGCGCGGCCACGGCCGGATAACCGGGCTGCACTGCCCACGCCGGCGTCGCGTTGAGCACGCCGAGGATGCCCATGTTGCGTTCGGCGGCAGCGTTCACCAGGGTGTCGACGGTGCTCCAGTTCCAATAGCCCGGTGCGGGCTCGATGTTGTTCCACGGGAGCAGAATCCGCACGTTCTGCACGCCGAGGGACTGCATCTCGTCGAGTGTCTTGTTGATGTCGGCATTCGACATCCCGATGATGTCCGAATCGGCGAAACCCACCGTCGTGTTCGATTCGGTGATCGCCGCGGACAGCAAATAGGGCGCCGGTCCAGGACCGGTGCCCACGCTCGCAAAAATCAGACCCGCAACCCCAACGGGCAATGCCGCCGAGATTGCCACTCTCACACCGGTCTTGATCACCGGCCGTTGCTGTTGACCTCGCTTCTGTCTGTGCCACATCGAAATTCCCCTAATCACAATTGATTTCGCTCCCGGCTAACCCCGCCGGGGCGTCAAAGACAAGGTTTGGGTGCCCCGTGCAAACTGCGGGCAACCAGGTTGCTGGCAAAAAGCTTGGTGCACTTGGCCGTAGTCTGGCCGCATGCGGTCCATCGGCTACTCCTCAGCGTTCGTTCTGCTCTCGGCATCTGCCCTGCTCACGGCCGGATGCGGCTGGAGCCCGAAAGGTCCGGACCCGGAGCCTCAGGCCGACAAGTGCACACCCGCCGACGGGCCGGCGCAGAACGTCGTGACCGCATCCGTCTACGCGCTGCCGGCGCCGCCCTCGGGCAAGTGGACTCAGATGGGCAGCGGCCACACCGCGAACTGCGCGTTGTACTGGGTGCAGGTCGGGCAGAACAATTCGACGCCGGACAGCCTGCAGCAGGTGGTGTTCTTCAACAAGAACACGATGATCGGCACACCGACGCCCAACGCGCGGCCGTACATCACGGTGACCGCGAGCGCTCCGGACAGCGTGACGGTGCAGTACCAGTGGCAGCAGCCCAAGGATCAGCCGGGAATGCCGACCGGCATCGGCAGTGTGCGGTTCACCGTCGACGGCGGCGCACTCAAGGCGCTGGACCCGATCCCCGGGCCGTGAGCGTCAGTGCGCGGCGAGCAGGCCGCGCATGATCTCGACGGCGGCCGCCAGGGTGTCCCGGTCGGTGCTGTCGAGTTCCTCCATGAACGGGTCGATGGCGTTGCCGCGGTCGGCCCGTACCTGCGCAAGCGTGGCGATGCCCTGCGGCGTGATGCTGATGAGGACGGCGCGGGCGTCGTCGGGGTCGATGGTGCGGGACACCAGCCCGGCGTCCTCGAGGCGACGGACCTGGGTCGTCATCGTCGGTTGTGAGCAGTGGTCGAGCGCGGCGAGATCGGAGATGCGGGCGCGGCCCTCGGCTTCGATGGTGGAGAGCAACCGGGCCTGGGCGAAGGGCAGCGGGAGCCGGACGCGCTGATTGGCCAGGCGGTTGATGCGTGCGACGACGGCGAGCAGATCCGAGGCGAGGGTCGTTTCGGTCGCCGGTGCAACTGTCATGTTCAACATGGTTCCATAGATTCTCTATGTAGTCGAACCTGCCGCCGGGAGTGGTGACGGTCACAACACCGTCAAGTTTACTCGTCTACGCAGCTGGCAGAATTGTGCAATGACTGCTGCCGGCACCCGAGATAAGGCCGGTCCCCTCGATCCGGGCGAGTACGCCCAGGCCGCTGTGATGGCGGCACTGAGCGCGGCCACCGCCATCATCGCCGTCGTAGTCCCGTTCGCCGCGGGGCTCGGCATGCTGGGCACGGTCCCGATGGGACTGTTGGCCTACCGCTACCGGATTCGGGTGCTGGTCGCCGCGACCATCGCCGGCAGCACCATCGCGTTCCTCATCGCCGGCATGGGCGGACTGATGACCGTGGTGTTCTGTGCCTACATCGGCGGCCTGACGGGCATCGTCAAGCGCACGGGGCGGGGCATCGCCACGGTCCTGTGGGCTTCGGTGGTCGCAGGCGCCGCATTCGGCGCGTACGTCATCGGCATCCTGCTCGTGGTGGCGCGGCTGCGAGAGCTGATCTTCGCGTCGATGACTTCGAACATCCACGGCATCGCCAACATCATCGCGGCGGTCCCTGGCGGGGAGCGCGCGGCCGAGGATCTGCGCACCGATTTCGCCGTGTTCCTGCACTACTGGCCGGTGCCGGTGATGATCTCCGTCATCATGCACATCGTCGTCGTCACGCTGCTGGGCTGGTGGGCGTTGTCGCGGGTGCTGAAGCGGCTCTTCGGAATTCCCGATGTGCACAAGCTCGACACCGTCGAATCCACCGGCCTCGTCGCACCGGTGCCGGCGCGCCTGCGCGACGTCCGATTCCGGTATCCGGGCACCGATCGCGATGCGCTCGGCCCGGTCAGCATGGACATCGACGCGGGTGAACATGTCGCCGTCACGGGCGCCAACGGATCGGGCAAGACCACCCTCATGCTGACGCTCGCCGGCCGTGCGCCGACTGCCGGCACCATCGACCGGCCGGGTGCGGTGGGGCTTGGCAAGGCCGGCGGCACCGCGGTCGTCATGCAGCATCCGGAGAGTCAGGTGCTCGGCACCCGCGTCGCCGACGATGTGGTGTGGGGCCTGCCGTCGGGGACGACCATCGACGTCGAAAAGCTGTTGGGCGAAGTCGGTTTGAGCGGCATGGCGGACCGCGACACCGGCGGGCTGTCCGGTGGCGAACTGCAGCGCCTCGCCGTCGCCGCCGCCCTGGCCCGCGAGCCGGCACTGCTGATCGCCGACGAAGTCACCAGCATGGTCGACCAGGAGGGCCGCGACGTGCTGCTCTCGGTGCTGTCCGACCTCACCCGTCACCACCGCACCTCGCTGGTGCACATCACGCACTACAACGACGAGGCCGACTCGGCTGACCGGGTCGTCCGGCTCGACGGCGCCAGTGACAACATCGAGATGGTCGCGACCGCACCGGTGCCGATCGTGTCCGCCGGCGTCGAACCCGACGGCCCGGCCGTGCTCGAAGTCCAAGGTGTGGGACACCAGTACGGCAGCGGGACGCCCTGGGAATCAACGGCATTGCGCGATATCAGCTTCACCGTCCACGAGGGCGAGGGTGTGCTGATCCACGGGCTCAACGGCTCCGGCAAGTCGACACTGGCCTGGATTCTGGCCGGCCTCACGGTGCCGACCACCGGCAGCTGTCTACTCGACGGCAAGCCCGTTTCCGACCAGGTTGGCGCCGTGGCGATCTCGTTCCAGGCGGCGCGGCTGCAGTTGATGCGGTCCCGCGTCGGTGCCGAAATCGCCTCGGCCGCGGGCTTCTCGAAGCGCGACACCGTCCGGATCACCGAGGCGCTCGCGATGGTCGGGCTCGATCCCGAACTGGCCGACCGCCGCATCGATCAGCTCAGCGGCGGCCAGATGCGCCGGGTCGTGCTGGCGGGCTTGCTGTCTCGTCGTCCCCGCGCGCTGATCCTGGACGAGCCGCTGGCCGGCTTGGATGCGGCCAGCCAGCGCGGCCTGGTGACGTTGCTCGCCGAACTGCGCCGGACCACGGGGCTGACGGTCGTCGTCATCTCGCATGACTTCGCCGGGCTCGACGAACTGTGCCCGCGCATCCTGCGGCTGCACCGCGGCGAACTCGTCGAGGCTCCGATCACTGCGGGAGGACGATCATGACGGCTCCCGCGACGCAGCGCCGGTCGATGGTGCTGCTGCGTCCCGTGCCGGGGACGTCGCCCATTCACGAACTGTGGGCCGGTACCAAGCTCATCGTGGTGGCGCTGATCGGCATCGTCCTGACGATGTACCCCGGCTGGGTGCCGATCGGCCTGGTCGCCCTGCTGGTGCTGCTCACGGCGTGGCTGGCCCACATCCCGCGCAGCGTGCTGCCGTCGGTACCGCGCCTGGTGTGGGTGCTGCTGTTGCTCGGTGGTGGAACGGCCGCCCTGGCCGGCGGCGAGCCGTTCCTCGACTTCGGGTCTGTGCATCTGGGAGTGGGTGGTCTGCTGAACTTCCTGCGGATCACCGTGCTGTCGATCGTGCTGCTGGGACTCGGCGGGCTGGTCTCGTGGACCACCAACGTCGCTGAAATCGCGCCCGCGGTGGCCACTTTGGGTCGGCCGCTGAAGTGGCTGCGCATCCCTGTCGACGAGTGGGCGGTCACGCTGGCCTTGGCGCTGCGCGCCTTCCCGATGTTGATCGACGAATACCGGGTGCTGTTCGCGGCCCGCCGGTTGCGGCCGAAGGTGCGGCCCGAGACGCGACGGGAGCGTAGCCGGCAGCGCCGCGCCGAGATCGTCGACCTGCTGGCGGCCGCCATCACGGTGGCGCTGCGCCGCGGCGATGAGATGGGCGACGCCATCACGGCGCGCGGTGGTGTGGGCCAGATCGTCGCCAGTCCGGCACGGCCGGGACGGGCCGATACGGTGGCGCTGCTGATGGTCGTCGCGATGTGCGCGTTGTCGCTGTGGGTCGAGGTGGCCACGCCGCTGGCCACCCACCGGCTTTAGCGATCAGAGGCGGCATTGGCTGCGCGCTGGGCATCGGCCAGGGTTGATGCGACCGGCGCGCGGCCCAGGAACATCTCGTCGAAAAATGGCCTGATGGCGAGGAACCCGGCCGGGAAGCCCGCGCCGCCGGGGGCCGGGAGACGGGGGCCGTCCAGCACCGAGAAGAACGGCTGCACGTCGACACCGCGCCGTTTCCAGTAGTCGAAGTAGACCGGCTGGGCAGCCAATACGGCAGGCACTGCCGCCCCTTTGGTGCCCAGGAACGCATTTCCGTCGGCGCTGCCCATCCACTGCAGTACCGCGCGCACCGCATCGGGATGGCGGGTGGCCGAATTGGCCGCGGCGGCAATCCCGTTGGTGACGCTGACGCGGCCGTCCGGTCCGCTGGGCAGCATGGCCACACCCCACCGGAAGCGCGCCTGATCGGCGATGGCAGCCAGGTTGTAGGTGCCCGACTGGAACAGCGCCATGCGGCCCTGCAGGAACTGGTTGCGGGAGAAGTCGCCGTTGCCGTTGGTGTCGGCGGCAGAAGGGGAGACGTGGTCGGTGTTGATCAGCCGCACCAGGTACTCGAAAGCCTCCCGGGCTCCCGGATTGTCGAACGCGAACCGGTCACCGTCGCTGAATATCCCACCGGCCGAACCGATGTAGTTGAGATAGATACCCTGCAGATCGTTGGCGGCGTTGTAGCCCCACTGCCGTACCTGCTCGGGGTCGAATCCCGGTGTCCCGGCCTGGTTTCCGTGCCGATCCAGCGTCAGCCGGGCCAACAGCGGACGCAGCGTGTCATCGGCGCCGGGAGACCAGCGCACCGCATCCAGGTCGGCGGGCTCGACGCCGGCGGCCGCCAGCAGGTCGGCGTTGTAGTACACCGCGATGCCGCCGTCGGTCAGTTGCGGTACCGCCCACAGCGTCCCGTCGCGGGTGAACTGCTGATTCACCGACGGCTCCCACGCATCGGCGGCGCCGCGGCCCAACAACTTTCCGATGTCGAGCAGCCGGCCGGTGTCCGCGTAGCCGGCCAGGTAGGCGTTGGACAGCCAGAAGATGTCGTCGGCGCCGCCGCCGGCGACATCGGTGCGCAGCGAATCGAAGTACGACGCATAGGCGACGACGTCGACCCGGACCTCGATGCCCGGATGCCGGCGGGCGAACTCCGCGAATGACGACCGGTACGCGGCTGCGACCTGCGCGTCCCACAGCCGCACCGTGACAACGGTTTTCCCGGTGTCCTGCGTCCGGCCCATCAGCACGGCGGCCACCAGCAGCACCGCCATGGTGGCGGCCAGCGCGATGACGAACCGGGTCGAGAACTTCATTTCAAGCCGGTGACGACGATCGAGCGGACGATGTGCCGGCCCAGCACGCTGAACAGCAGGATCAGCGGCACGATCGCGACGGTCGTCGCGGCGAGTACGACGGTCCACTGGGTGTCGAACTGGGATTGCAGCCCTGCGGTCGCGACGGTCAGCACCCGCCAGGACGAGCCGCTGGTGATCACCAGCGGCCACATGAAGCTGTTCCATTGCGAGACAACGGTGATCAGTCCGAGCGTGACGAGAATCGACCGGCTGGCTGGCAGCACCACGTGCACGATGACGTCCAGCGTGCCGGCACCGTCGATGCGGGCGGCGCGGATCAGGTCGGCCGGGATGGACCGGAAGTACTCGCGCAGCAGGAAGATCGCGTAGGGCGAGCCGAACATGAACGGCAGCACCAACGCCCAGAAGGTGTTACGCAGCCCGGCCTCGGCCATCATGAGATACAGCGGCACGACCGTCACCGTCGCGGGCACCATCAGCGTCGCCAGGTACAGCCAGAACAGGGTGTCGCGTCCCGGAAATTCGAGCCGGGCGAAGGCGTACGCGGCGGTCACCGAAAACGCCAGCTGGCCCAACAGGATCACCGCGGTCATCAACGCGGTGACCAGCGCGGCCCGGCCGAAGCCGGCGTCGGACAGGGCGGTGTAGTTGGCCAGCGTCGGTGGATTCGGCAGGGACAGCGGCGATTCGGTGTTGAACTGGCGCGCCGAGGTGAACGACGTCAGCAGGCCCAGGCCGAACGGCACGAGGGTGATCGCAGCGGTGAGCACCAGCACCGTATAGATGAGTGCGTTACGTGAGGTCATAGGTGACCCGCCGGCGGAAGTAGAGGTGCTGCACCAGCGTGATGCCGAGCAGCAGGACGAACAGGATGAGGGCCATGACCGCGGCGCGGCCCACGGCCGCCGAGCCGAAGGCCTCGGCATAGATGCGGTGGGCGATCAGGTCGGTGCGGCCCTCGGGGCCGCCGCCTGTGAGCGCGTAGACGGTGTCGAAGACCTGCGCCGCGCTGACGACACCCGTCACCAGGACGAAGAAGAATGTCGGCCGCAGCATCGGCAGCGTGATGCGGCGGAACCGTTGCCAGGCGCTCGCCCCGTCGATGCGGGCCGCGTCGTGAACGTCGTTGGGGATGGCCAGGATTCCGGCGAGGAAGAACAGCGTCACATAGCCGACGTTGGTCCACACGGTCACCGCCGAAACCAGCGGCAGCGCCAGGGTGGGGTCGGTCAGCCATTCGATGCGGTGCCCGAGCACGGTGCTCACTGCGCCGTCGGTGGGGCTGAGAATCCAGCGCCACAGCACCGCGATCGCCAAGGGCGAGCAGATCCAGGGCAGGACATAGAGCGTGCGGAAGAATCCGGTGCCCGGCAGTCCGCGGGCCAGCTGCATCGCGGCCGCCAGACCCAGCACCGTCTGGACCGGCACCACCAGTGCGACGAAACCCAGCGTCACCGCCAGCGAGCGGTCGAATGTCGGGTCGGTCAGCACGGCGTGCCAGTTGTCGAGTCCGACGAACCGGATGGGTCCGAGCAGGTCCCACCGCTGCAGGCTCAGCCAGCCGACGACCAGCATGGGGAGCAGCAGGAACATCACCACGCCGAACAGGCTGGGGGCGAGCAGCGCATAGCCGGTCAGGGTGTCCCGAAACCTGCGGCGTGCCACCGGATCATTAAAGCGTGTGGTGCTACTACGGTGTAGCCGTGACTGCGCTGCGACGGGTTGACGCCGACTTCCTGGCCTTGCCGCGCCATTTGCTGGCCGAGGCCGCGGTGTCGGCCGCGCTGGCTGCCGGTGCGAGCTACGCCGACCTCCGGATTCACCGGATCACCACCGAACACATCCAGCTGCGTGACGGCGAGCTGGAATCCTCGGTGGTCAACCGGGAAATCGGGCTGGCGGTGCGGGTGATCGTGGACGGCACCTGGGGTTTCGCCTCGCACGCCGAGCTGAACCCCGAGGTCGCGGCCGAGACCGCCCGTCGCGCCGTGCAGGTCGCGGTGGCGCTGGCGCCGCTCAATGCCGAGCGCATCGAGCTGGCTTCCGAACCGGTCTACACCGATGTGTCATGGGTGTCGCCGTACCGGATCGACCCGTTCGAGGTCACCGCTGCCGACAAGATCGCGCTACTGGGCGAGTACTCGGGCCGGTTGCTCGCGGCCGACGGCGTGGACCACGTGTCGGCGGGACTGCAGGCCGTGAAGGAGCAGGTGTTCTACGCCGATGCGTTCGGTTCGTCGATCACGCAACAACGGGTCCGGGTGCAGCCGACGATCGAGGCCGTCGCGGTGGATGCCGCAGCCGGTGCGTTCGAAACGATGCGCACACTGGCGCCGCCGACCGCGCGTGGTTGGGAGGCCGTCGCCGGTGACGAGGTCTGGGACTGGACAACCGAATTGGCGGAGCTGCCGACGCTGTTGGCCGAGAAGATGAAGGCGCCCAGCGTGACGGCCGGTCCCACCGATCTGGTGATCGACCCGACCAACCTGTGGCTGACCATCCACGAATCCATCGGCCACGCCACCGAATACGACCGGGCCATCGGCTACGAAGCGGCGTACGCCGGTACGTCGTTCGCCACCCCGGACAAGCTGGGGACCATGCAGTACGGGTCACCGATCATGAACGTCACCGCCGACCGCACCGTCGAACACGGTTTGGCCACCATCGGATTCGACGACGAAGGCGTCCGCGCGCAGAGCTGGGACCTGGTGCGCGACGGTGTCTTCGTCGGCTATCAGCTGGACCGCGTGTTCGCGCCGAAGCTCGGGGTCAGCCGGTCCAACGGCTGCTCGTACGCGGATTCGCCGCATCATGTGCCGATCCAGCGGATGGCCAACGTCTCGCTGCAGCCGGGTACTGACGACCTCAGCACCGAGGATCTGATCAGCCGGGTCGAGAACGGTATCTACATCGTCGGCGACAAATCGTGGTCAATCGACATGCAGCGGTACAACTTCCAGTTCACCGGGCAGCGGTTCTTCAAGATCCGCGACGGCAAGCTGGACGGCCAGGTGCGCGACGTCGCCTACCAGGCGACCACCACCGACTTCTGGGGATCGATGGAAGCCGTTGGCGGAGAGTCGACCTGGCGACTCGGTGGCGCGTTCAACTGCGGCAAGGCCCAGCCCGGCCAGGTGGCCGCCGTCAGCCACGGCTGCCCGTCCGCGCTGTTCCGCGGAATCAATGTGCTCAACACGCGAACTGAATCGGGGCGTTGATGCTGAATAATTCTCCCGGTCGCTACGCTCGCCCTGCTGCACCGCAGGTTGTCGACCTGGTGTTGGACGAGGCTGCCCGCCGGGGTCGAGCCGACGAGACCATCGTCCTGGTGACCGACAGGTCCACCGCGTCACTGCGCTGGGCCCGCAACACCATGACCACCAACGGTGAGTCGGTGAGCCGCGAGACCACCGTCATTTCGATTGTCCGCCAAGGGGATAAGGCCCGGGTCGGCGTCGTGAAGTCCAGTGAGGTCGATCCGTCGACCATCGCGGGCCTGGTGGCGGCGTCGCAGGACGCCGCGGAGGCGGCGCCCGAGGCGCGTGACAGCGCGCCGCCGCTGGCCGGCGTGGAGACCTCCGACGACTGGGACGCACCGTCGCCGTTGACCGGTGCCTCGGTGTTCGGGAACGTGGCCACGCGTCTGGTCGACGGCTTCCACCGCAGCGACGCGCTGTACGGGTTCGCGCGGCACGAACTCGACACCACGTACCTGGCGACGTCCGGTGGCATCCGGCGGCGGTTCACCCAACCGACGGGCTCGGTGGAGATCAACGCCAAACGCGATGGTGCCAGCGCGTGGGCGGGCGTCAGTACCGCCGACTTCGTCGACGTGCCAGTCGATTCCATGCTCGACGATCTGTGCCTGCGTCTCGGCTGGGCCTCGCGGACCGTCGAGTTGCCCGCCGGTCGGTACGAGACGCTGATGCCGCCGTCGACCGTCGCGGACATGATGATCTACCTCGGCTGGAGCATGGACGGTCGTGGCGCGCAGGAAGGCCGAACCGCGCTGTCGGCGCCGGGCGGCACCCGGGTGGGGGAGAAGCTCACCGACCTCGGGCTGACGCTGTACTCGGATCCCTTTGCGCCCGGGCTGGATTGCCTGCCGTTCGTGGCGACGTCGAGTTCGTCGGAGCGGGTGTCGGTGTTCGACAACGGCTTGGACATCGGTCGCGTCGACTGGATTCGCGACGGTGTCGTGAACGCGTTGGCGTATCCGCGTTCTGCCGCAGCCGAATTCGACGCGCCCGTGGCCGTGCCGGCCGACAATCTGCTGATGACGGGCGGCACGGTGAGTCTGTCGGACATGATCGCCGGCACCGAACGCGGCCTGCTGCTGACCACGCTGTGGTACATGCGTGAGGTCGATCCGACGGTGCTGCTGCTGACCGGCCTGACGCGTGACGGCGTCTACCTCATCGAGGACGGGGAAGTGACGGCCGCGGTCAACAACTTCCGGTTCAACGAGAGTCCGCTGGACCTGCTGCGGCGCGCGACCGAGGCCGGCGTCAGCGAAACCACGCTGCCGCGCGAATGGGGCGACTGGGCCACCCGGGCCCAGATGCCGTCACTGCGGATTCCGGACTTCCACATGTCGTCGGTCAGTCAGGCGCAATAACTTTCAGCGCCCCGGCGACGTCGTCGTTGGTGGTGGCCCAGGAGCAGACGAAGCGCACGATCGGTCTCAGCGGGTCGGGAGCATGGATCGCGAACCGCTCCCGGACACGCGCTGTGGTCGCGGCGTCGAGGATGACGAACACCTCGTTGGCCTCGGTCGGCGCCGCCAGCTGCAGCCCTGCCTCCGCGAATCCGGCGCTCAATGTCGCCGCCATGCGGTTGGCGTGGGCTGCCGTCTGCAACCAGAGATCGTCGTGCAGCATGGCCTCGAACTGAGCCGAGATGAAGCGGTGCTTGCTGGCGAGGTGGCCGATCTGCTTCTGTACGAAGCGAATTCCCTCGAAATGTGCGGGCCGGCGGATCAGTACCGCGTCGCCGAACAGCATGCCGTTCTTGGTGCCGCCAACCGTGACGATGTCGGCGTCACCGATGGCTTCCTGTGGACTGATACCAAGGGCGGCAATGGCATTGGCGACCCGCGAGCCGTCCACGTGGACCAGCAGGTCGTGCTGGTGGGCGTAGTCGATGAACTCCGTCAGCGCGGCGGGCGACCAGACGCGGCCGTTCTCGGTCGACTGGGTGATGGTGACGATGCGCGGCTGCGAGTGGTGCACCTCGCCGCGGCGCGCAATGTGTCGATCGAGCTCCTTCGGTGAGATCAGGCCGTCATCGCTCGGTAGTGGTGTCAGTTGTGCCGCCGCGATTCGTACCGGCCCACCGGCTTCGTCGAGCAACGAGTGCGCGATATCGCTGCACAGAATTTCCTGCCAGGGCCGCACTGCCGAAGCCAGCGCGATGATGTTGGCCGCGGTGCCGGTCAGCGCGAACAGGACCTCGGCATCGGGGGCCCCGAAGGCCGCTCTGAGGGCCTGCGCTGCGCGTTCGGTGCCCGGGTCGGTGCCGTACGAGCTCACCGGGCCCTGGTTGGCGGCGACGATCGCCTCCAACACCCGTGGGTGAGCACCAGCAGCGTTGTCGGAGGCGAATGCGGCCGAGACGGTCGAACTCATGCGTCGATGGTCTCATCGCGGCAATAATCCGGGGTGTGGAGGAGCTACTGACGTCCCTGATCGCACTGTCGCCACCCGCCGATCGGCGGCTCAACGCGGCGATGCGGCAGACGTGTGCCGAGACCCTGGGCCTCGCGCCATTGCCCTATGAAGCAGTGTTCGGGCCCGTGTCCGACGCCGAGCCGCTGGTGGCTGAGTTCGCCGAGCAGTTCAGCACCGACGTGTCGGTGATTTCTGTGGCTCAGCGCGGAGAGCTCACTGCAGCGCTGGGCGCCAACAGTTTTCGCATCGTGGCGTTGATGTACGTCGCGGACTTCGTGCCGCGAGTGCGGGCCGGATTTGCGGCGCTCGGGCTGCCGCCGATCGCCGATCCCGACGGCTGGGACCACGACACTGACCCGGTGGACCTGCTGTTGAACCGCTTCGCAAGTTCGGTAGGGGCGCGTCGCGAACTCGATCCGGTGATGACCGAGGTGGTGCGACTGCGCGGCGCGGCCGCGCACAACTGCCGGCTGTGCAAGTCGCTGCGCGAGGGCACAGCATTGGATGCCGGCGGCAATGAGTCGCTGTACTCGGAGATCGAGCTGTACGAGTCGTCGACGCTGCTCGACGAGAGGCAGAAAGCCGCGCTGCGCTACGTCGACGCCCTGGTGTGGACGCCGTCGCGGATACCGGCCGACGTTGCCGCGGGCGTACGGGCGCACTTCTCCGACGCGGAGGCCACCGAGATCACCCTCGACGTGATGCGCAACGGCATCAACAAGATTGCCGTCGCGTTGGGTGGGGACGCGCCGCGGGTCAGCGAGGGCACCGAGCGCTATCTGCTCGGAGCCGACGGGCAGCCGGTGTTCTCCTAGGCGTTCTTCGGGAGCTCTCTGAAAAACTTTGGTCACTTTGTTTGCGCTGGTCACAGTGGGTAACTAGCGTCACATTCGCGGCGGCTTCTTGTCGGTGGTTCGAACTAATGTTCGATGTATGGGGTTGACCGATCCGGCTGTTGTCGAGGAGGCGTACGCCGCCTACGAAGCGGCGCACGCGCGGCTCGCGTCCCTGGATTACAGCGGTCTGGATGTGGCGACGTTGTTGGCGTTGAAGTCGCGCCGCGAGAGGTTGAGGTGTGCGGCCGAGGCGGTGGATCACCGGATCTTGGTTGCGGCGCAGTCTCAGGTCACGGCCCGAGAACTTGGCGCGAAAAACTGGGCCGAGGTGCTGCGTATCCGGCTGCGCCTGGACACCACCGAAGCCAACCGCCAGGTCCGCGACGCCCAGTATTTGGCGCCCCGCACCGGGCTGACCGGCGAACCGTTGCCGCCGCTGTGGGAGTTCGTCGCCGCCGCCCAGGCCGAAGGCGCGCTCAACACCGAGCACGTGAAAGTGATCGGCCAGTTCATCAACAAACTCCCCGGCTGGATCGACCCCGCCACCCGTGGGCAGTTCGAACAGTCCCTCGTTGCCGGGGCGCGGCACCAGACCCCCGAAGAACTGCGCGCCGCCGCCGAGGCGCTGCTGTACCTGCTCGATCAGGACGGGCCGCTGCCCGATGACGCCGAACGCGCCCGCAAACGCAGCTTCCGCATCGGCAAACAACAACCCGACGGCATGTCCAAAGTGGACGGCTGGCTCGACCCCGAAGCACGCGCCACCCTCGAAGCAGTCCACGACAAACTCGGCGCCCCCGGCATGTGCAACCCCGCCGACCCCACACCCTGCCAATCGGGCACCCCCACCCAGGCCCAGATCGACCACGACACCCGCAGCACCGACCAACGCAACCACGACGCCCTGGCCGCCATGGGCCGCATCGCCCTCGGCACCGACCTCGGCGACCACAACGGCCTACCTGTGGCCATCGCGGCCACCTGCACTGTCGCCGAATTGGAGCGCGGCACCGGCCACGCACTGACCCTCACCGGCAGCCGGTTACCGATCCGCGATCTCATCCGCATGGCTGCCCGCGGCGCCGACCACTACCTCGTCGTCTTTGACGACCACACCGAACAACCGCTGTACCTGGGCCGAGCGCGTCGCACCGCCACCGTCGCCCAACGCTTTGCCCTGTTCGCCCGCGACCTGGGCTGCACCAAACCCAACTGCACCGCCCCCGCCTCCCGCTGCCAGGCCCATCACGTCGACACCGACTGGCGCGATGATGGCCCCACCGACATCACCAACCTTGCCCTGGCCTGCGGCCGCGACAACCGCCTCGCCGACACCGGCGGCTGGACCACCACCATGGCCAACGGCCGCGCCCACTGGACCCCACCACCACTACTGGACGTCGGCCAACCCCGAACCAACCACTACTGGCATCCCACGCTCTACCCACCCGAGAGCGGCGATGATGACGGTGAAACAGACAGGCCCGCAAGCTAACTCGGCACCGCGCCACGGCATCCGATGCCGCGACGGCAGTGCCACGTGCGTCGCAACGAGTCGCTCGCCGGTGAGGACGTCAGCCCTTGAAGTAGACGACCTGGTGGGTGCTGGCGAGCAGCGCGCCGTCGCGGGCCCACGCATGCGCACTCTGGTCGAAGTATCCGTCCGAGAAGCGATTTGCGTGCGCACTGCCCAATACGTAGTCCCCGCCGATGCTTTCGAGCTCCTGCCCATTGGCGTGGAAGTACGTGGTGAGTGAGATGGTGCCGGCCGGGAAGAATCCGCCGCGCCGCAGGAAAACCCGGGGATAGAAGATGTCGGACATCGCGGCCAGGGCGGCGAAGTCGAGGCCGCGCTGGTTGGCGTCCCGCACCCACAGCGTCGTCCGCGAGGACTCACTGGGCTCGGCATCCTCTGCCGGGAAAGGGTTTTCGACGAAACGCATGTCGTACTGGCTGACCCATGGCAGGGGAGGGCCGCTGACTTCGAGTCCCTCGGGCCCGGGCGCACTCGGCATGCGTGACTCGTCGTCCGACCAGGTGTCGCGGCGGATGCCGAAAACCATGGTGGCCGTGGTCTTGATGTCGCC
Organism: Mycobacterium sp. SMC-17; assembly: GCF_045310915.1. Taxonomy (NCBI): domain Bacteria; kingdom Bacillati; phylum Actinomycetota; class Actinomycetes; order Mycobacteriales; family Mycobacteriaceae; genus Mycobacterium; species Mycobacterium sp. SMC-17. Next base: position 204,856 of record NZ_JBJIAK010000001.1, read on the forward strand.
GTCCTGGCTGAGTTCGGCGATCCAGTGCTGGTTCGTCCGGTTGGTGCGGGCGGGCTTCAGTGCGATATCGAACTCGCCGTCGGCGATGGGTGCCGCGAAGTTGACCGTGAGTGCCAGCGGTTCACCGATGCGGTCGGGCCGCAGCTCGACTGCATGCAGCAGCGTCGCCGCAGTGATGCCGCCGAAGGGGCCGACCATGTTCGCCCAGTCCGGGTGCGTCTGCCCACGCATGCGCGTGTCATCGACGGGCTGTAGTTCCAGGGCTTGGTCGAACGGATGAGAGTCGGTCACGCTCCACATGATGCCTGGTGGCAGTGCGGTCAAAGAGACGCATCCGCTCAGGGCCGATCAGATGCCCGTTTACACAGAGCCACGATGACAAACGGCGCGGTGCGCAGTCTCGATAGATAGGCGGTGAATTCGCAGAGGAGATCAGTGATGGCTATCCAACACAGCCGCATACAGGTATCGCGTGTCGTGGACGCGAGTGCAGATCTCGTGTTCGCGTTTCTGACCACGCCGGACAACCATGTTGTGCTCGATGCGAGCGGCATGATCCTCAGTGCGGCCGACCATCGCCCCTTCAGCGAATTGGGTGCGGTGTTCGTGATGAACATGCGTGCGGGCAACCGCGTCGAGAACCACGTCATCTGTTACGAGCCCGACCGTGCTGTCGGATGGGCCCCCGCCGAACCCGGCCAGGAACCTGCGGGTCACACCTGGATATGGCGGCTCACGCCGATCGGACCGGAGCGGACACTTGTCACTGAGACATACGACTGGTCGGCATTCCGACACACCGACATGCTGGAGCACCTGCCGGTCATCGGCCGCGCGCAGATGGAAGAGTCGACGGAGCGGCTGGCGGAAGCGCTCTGCCGGCGTGGCATCTCTTAGACCGCAACGCCGATGGCAGCCCATGGGGTGCCCGCCCGTGGCGCCATGCGAACATGGTGGCCGCGATCTTCGCGATGGGGCGGTAGCTCAGTTGGTTAGAGCCGGGGACTCATAATCCCTTGGTCGCGGGTTCGAGCCCCGCCCGCCCTACTCAAAGCCGCTGGGACGGTGGACTCAACGACACCCGCCGCGTCACCCGTGCCGAACTGCCCCGACTATCCGTCGCTTCGACTTCGATCACGGCGATGACGGGTTCGCCTCGTTTCAGTGCGCGAGCGGCCTTGCGCTGCGCGACGGGAGGAATCTCGACAGCAAGCGTGGCTTTGCGCAAGGGCGGCAGGTTCAGCATGGCGGGCCGCAGATGCAGTGTCCGCGGCTGGCGCATCCGGCGCGGGACGTCGATCTCGCCGGTGGCGATGACATCGCAGGGCAGGCCGGCCGAGCGCACTTGCAGAACCACCGAATCGCCAAGTGGCTGATTGCGTTCGCCGCCGAGCCACAGCCGCACGTTCGGCAGCGTCATCCCGCCGACTTCTTCATCGCGACTTAGCCGCGATGCGATGGCAGCGCTGATCAACCTGCTGGTCAGCCCACCTTTGCGACGCGCCACGACGGTAACTTACGCCCGTTGGCAACGCTGCGAAGCCAGAACCGCGACGTCCACCGAGCTGGACATGCCACACAGGCTGATGCCGCAGAATTGGCCTGTGCAGGTAGCGGCGGTGGTGCGGAGAGCGAGTGTCCTCGGCGCTGCCGACCCCGGACGCATCCGGTTGCGCAGCGCGGCGGCGACCACCTTCTCGCTGCTGCTGGCGATCGGCGCGATGCTGGTGTTCACCCGTGCGGCCGGCCAGCCGGTGACGGTCGCGATGCTGGGCGCGGTGGTGGCGATGCAGGCCTCGGCCGCCGTGAAGGACCGAGACCAGCGCAGCCGCAACATCACGACGCTGCTGCTGTTCTTCCCGGCGATCGGCGCCATGGCCTTGGCCGCATTCCTGGTGCCCCACGGGAAGATCGTCGACGTCGGCTTCATCGCTGTTCTCTTCGCCGCGGTGTGGGTGCGGCGGTACGGCCCGCGCGGAAACGCGCTCGGGATGGTCGCCTTCATCTCGTACTTCTTCGTCATGTTCCTGCGGACCCCGGTGCATCAGATTCCGGTGTTGGCAGTGGCCGTTGCGGTGGGCATCGTGTCGTCACTGTTGGTGCACGTGCTGCTGTTTCCCGAACGGCCACGTGTCGAGGCACGTCGCCTCCTGTCGGCACTGCGTGCCGCGTCGCTTTCGACACTGGATGTCGCCACCCGGCGCGGCGAGGTGAGTGTTGAGGTCGCCCGGCACCAACTCGACCAACTCGGTGAGACGGCGCTGCTCATCGACGACTGGCTCGATCGGCACGAGGCCGCCAAATCACTGAGCGTCACCAGTAAGGACCTGGCGCTGCGGGTTTTCGAGGCGCAGATCATGCTGGAGCAGGCGGCGTCGTTCCTGTGGTGGCTGGACCAGGACGAGCCGTGGCCCGACGGCCTGGTTGATGCGGTCGCGGCGCTGCGGATCTGCCTGGACAACAACCCCACCGACGAACAGTTGCGGCAGGCCCGGCGGATGGGTGCCGCAGCGGCGGACAAGGCTGACCTTTCGACCTCGGCGGGCGTCGCGACCGTCACGGCGTACCGGGCGATGCAGGCGCACTTGGCAATTCACCACATCACCACCAACGCCCGCGGCATCAGCGACGACGATATCGCCGCCGCCGAGACCGACGGCGACGACGACCACGACACGCCTCAGGGGCTCAATCCCAGCACCAAGGCCGCGATTCAGGTCGCGGTGGCGACCAGTGCCGCAACGGTTCTGGGCAATCTGATCTCGCCCGATCGCGGATATTGGGCGGTGCTGACGGCCTTCCTGGTGTTCACGGGCGTCTCGACGCGCGGCGAGATCCTTTCGCGTGCCGGTCATCGCATCGTCGGCACCATCGCCGGGGTGGTGGCGGGCGTGCTGCTCGCCGCGGAGATCGGGCGGAACCCGGCGCTGCAGATCGTCGTCCTCGTGGTCTGCGTGTTCTTCGCGTTCTACCTGGCAACCGTCGCCTACTTCTGGTTGACCTTCTTCGTGACGGTCCTGCTGGCGATGTTGTATGGCCTCCTCGGCAATTTCAGTGCCCAGGTGCTAGAGGTGCGCATCGCGGAAACAGCAGTGGGAAGCCTGGTGGGTATCGCGTCCGCGTACTTCGTCTTCTCCACCAAGACCCGCGCCACGTTCGCCGAAAAGGTCACCGATTACCTCGACCAGATGGAGCGGGTGATCGACACCGCGGTGACGGCGGTACTGACCGCCGGCGATGCCGGCGATCTGGTTGTCGACACCCGCCGGATGGACAACTCGTTGAAGGCAGCCATCACTGCCGGCAAACCGCTCCAGATGGGCCCGGTTTCGGAACTGCGGCACGGGGTGCGGCGGCTGATGCGCGGATTGCAGGTCGCCAACCGTTCGGCGCATGCCCTGGCGCGTGCCGGGGTGACCGCGTCGCATGCCGGGCAGCCTCCCGATGGCGCCGACGACGCGTTGCATCAGGCCGCCGCACGCGCCGATGAAGCGATAGCGCGGGTGCGGAGACTGATCGCCGGCGAAGACGTCGGAGCTGAGAAGCGAAGCGACGCAGCCGTATTCGATGTCGGTCTACCGGAGATGCGGCCGGGCCCGGTGCGTGCGTCGGTGCGTGCGCTCAACATGCTGGATCGGGCGCTGACCGAGGTCACCAGCAGGGTCTGAGTCATGCGTAGGGCCTCCGAGAATCGGGGCTGCCGTTTACGCATCTGAAAGCGGGGAATGCCGGTCGATGAGAGGAGTCGATCGATGTCACTGCGAACCCTGGGCAGGCACGCGTCAGCGCACGTCATCCGCTCCGTCGCGATCGAGGCGCCCGACGGGGTACCGCCGGTGGACGTGCTGGAACAGCTGATCGGCGATGCGCGAATCGTCCTCATCGGGGAGGCGTCACACGGAACGCATGAGTTCTACGCCGCACGTGCCGCGATCACGCGGTGGCTCATCCGGCAGAAGGGATTCTGCGCCGTTGCGGCCGAGGCGGATTGGCCGGACTCCTACCGGGTGAACAGGTTCGTTCGTGGACTGGGCGACGATCGGTCCGCGGATCAGGCGCTGAGTGGGTTCGAACGATTTCCGGCCTGGATGTGGCGCAACATCGTGGTCCGGGATTTCGTCGATTGGCTGCGCCGCTGCAACACCGAATTCGCCGATCGCAGCGGCAGGCCGGCCGGTTTCTACGGCTTGGACCTCTACGCATGCACCGCTCCATGAGTGAGGTCATCGCGTATCTCGACAAGGTTGATCCGCGAGCCGCGGGGAGGGCCCGCGAGCGCTACGCCTGCTTCGACCATGTCGCGTCGGCCGAAGACGGTCAGGAATACGGCTATGCCGCGGCCTTCGGCGCGGGACGGACGTGTGAACGCCAGGCGATCGAACAGCTCTTGGATATGCAGCGCAACGCGGCGGATATCGCCAATCAGGACGGCCTGCTCGGTGAGGACGAGGCGTTCTACGCCGAACAGAACGCGCAGGCCGTTCGTGACGCCGAAGAGTATTACCGCACGATGTTCGGTGGCCGGGTTTCGTCATGGAATCTGCGCGACGAACACATGGCTCGCACGTTGAGCGCGTTGCTGGACCACCTGGACCGCGACGGCGCCAAAGACTCAAAAGTCGTTGTCTGGGCGCATAATTCGCATGTCGGTGACGCTCGCGCGACGGAGGTGGGTCGTGATGGAGAGCTCACGCTCGGCCAGTTGGTCCGGGAACGGTATGGCCGTGAATGCCGGTTGATCGGCTTCAGTACCTACGCAGGCACCGTGACCGCGGCGAGCAGGTGGGGTGGCGTCGCCCAACGCAAGGCGGTCCGGCCTGCACTCAGCGGCAGTGTCGAGGAGCTCTTGCACGCAGTGGGTGGCCCGTCATTCTTCGTATCGCCCCTGCTCACTCGCCAAGCCGCCGAACCGCTTTCGGTCGCGCGCCTGAGCCGCGCCATCGGCGTCATCTACCGCCCCGAGACGGAACGGCAGAGCCACTACTACCACGTGCGTGCCGCCGATCAGTACGACGCGATGATCCACATCGACCGGACCCGGGCGCTGGAACCACTCGAGCCGACCAGCGTCTGGCACGAAGGGGAAACGCCGGAGACGTATCCGAGTGGGCTCTGAACCGCTCGCCTCAGCGTGAGGTCGATGCCGCGCCTACGGGAGGGAGCGGACGACCGTCAGCCGTGCAGTCCGTTCTTGATGGCCAGGGCCTGTTTCTGGCCGACGTCGAGCACGAAGTCGGACGGCGGGGTGGCGTCCTTCGGTCCGTCGAATTCGAGGGTGACGAATGCGCGGCCTTCGGTGAACAGCACGACGGTCACTGATTTGGAGTCGTCTGGCGAGTTCCCCGACACCGAAATGCCGCCGCTACCAACCTCGATCGGCGTGGGGGTACCGCCGACCACGCTGCCCCCGAGCGTGGCTTTGGCTGCCTCGAGCGCCGCGGTGGCGGCGGCCGGGTCCGGCAGGATCAGGATGGTGTCGCCGACGACGTGGGTGCGGTCGGCGTTGCCGAACGACGTTGCGACACCGGGTTTACCGCCCGGGTCCGGTACGGGCGGGGTTGCGATGAATTCCTCGGGTGCGACGAGGTCGGTAGCCTTGATCAGCAGCGCCGAGTAGTCGACGGGCTGGGCCGGAGTGGAGGCGGTCGTCGACGTGGCGGCGCTCGACGACGTCGCCGACTTCGACGCGGCGGGTGGCGCAGAATCCTTGCTGCATCCGGTGATCGTCACGATCACCGCCGCGCTGACCGCAACCGCGCCGCCGGCCACCCTCATGCGAGAGCTCATCGGTTTCACTCCTCTCCGGCCCCCGCCGTCAGTTCAGCGGACCGTCCGGCATCGGGGCGTTGCAGCGCGCGCGGAAGTCGGCCGCAGGCTGGCGGATACCCTCGATGTCGGTCTTCACCTGCGGGTTCGCATCCATGTACGCGGTGATATCGGTCCGCATCTGATCCCGAGTCTTGCCCTTGAGACCCGTGAAGAACGCATTCACATCGGGGTGCGTGAACAGGTACGACGCGGTTGCGGCGTTCACGCCGGACATCACGTTCGCGAGGTCGCCGGCAGTGCAGTCCGGCGGGTCGGCAATGGCGGTCGTGGCTGTGCCGATGAACGTCGCACCGGCGATCAGGCCGGCACCGATGATGTTGCGGATTCTCATGTTTGGTTGCTCCTCGAGGTTGTCGAAATAAAGGGATCAGCGACGCGGACCGATACCGCCACCGCCGCCGGGGCGCAGCGGCGGGCGCGGGGGCAGGGGCACGATGACGTCCACGCCCCAGCCGTCGTCGCAATACCAGGGATCAGCGCAGTACGACGGGTAGGCCGCGCTGGGCGGCGTGGGGCCGCCGCCACGAACGTCACCCTGTGCGCACACGGTGGCGTATCCGGCGCCGGTGCAGTCGGCCGAGGCCGGCGCTGCCGCACTGAGGCCGATGGGCACAAACGTGAGCGCCAGACCCAGACTCAGGGAGCGCTGCTTCAGTCGCATGGTCTTCTTCCTTCGAACGGCTGGCTCGCGGTGGTCGGCACGGTGCCGGTGCGCGGAACCGGTGTCGGCTGAGCATAATTGGGCGTTGCCGCTCAAGAAGCGGTTGCGCGATTATTGCGTTGTTTAGGCTGTGTTAATCCTTGGTGCGGTTTGCTGAGCGGCCGGGCCACAATCGCCGCGCGAAGCATGGCGGCGGTGGTACCGTCCGTCCCGTCGAGTATGCGTGACGAAGGGGTCAATATGAGCGAGAACAGCCAGGATTGGACCAAACCGGCGGCCATGGCGATCCCCAAGGAGGGCTACTTCGAGGAGGTGCGGGGCCGCTACGGCCCGGTGTTCCCGAAGACGCCGGCCTGCTACGGCTTCTCAATCATCGCGAAGGTGAAAGAGGGCCGCGAGGAAACGGTCAGGGCGTACGGCAAGACCATCGAGGAGACCATCAAGGCGAGCCCGGACGCGTTGGCGCCGCTGCGCTTGCACTACCTGCGCTGGAACCTCTTCGACGTGGGCTCGGGTCTGCACTTTCAGTACATGGGCATCTTCGACACCGATTTCGACAAGTACACCGAGGACGCGGTGGCACTGTTCAGCGCGACCGGCATCACGACGGTGTTCACCAATCTCGAAGGCTTCCCCGAGGATTGGAAGACCAACACCGAGGCGTTCATCAAATTCGTCCGGGACCACCAACAGCCGAGCTTCCTGGAGTACGGCGAGTACCCCTACGTGACCGCGGACGAGATCAAGAAGGCGTTGCGGCTCAAGGCGGCGTTCTCGACGATGCTCGATCAGATGCAATGACCGATACCCCACTGGGTGCGGTCCGTGCCTACATCGATGCGTTCAACGCCAACGATCCGGATGCGATGTCGGCTGCCTTCGCTCCCGATGGGGCGATCCTCGATGGCATGACTCCGCACCTGTGGGTGGGTCCGACCGCGGCGAAGGACTGGCATCGCGATGTCGTCGCCGAAGGAGCCCACCTCGGAGCCGCGAACTACCGGGTCACCCTCGGCGACCCGCTGCACGACGAGACTTCCGGCGACAGTGCGTATGTGGTGGCCCCGGCAACCATGACGTTCGACCTCAACGGCGTCCCCGTGACCCAGACGGGAGCGGTGTTCACCGTGGCGCTGCGCCGACTTCCGGACGGCTGGCGAGTCGCGGCATGGGCTTGGGCGAAGGGGCAGCGCACACCGTGACGGGCACTCCCAACCTGGAATTCGACGATATTCAGCACATCCTGCTGACCCGGACCCCTGCGCTGACCGGGCGCTACGAGCTCCTGACGTTCGACACCCCTGAAGGTGGCCGGGCATGGCTGGCAGAGATGCAGGACAAGGTGCAGTCGGCGACCGACGCCAAGGCCACGATGGACGAGTCCGATCGTTGGGTCACGTTGGCGTTCACGTGGAATGGCCTGCGCGCGTTGGGCGTGCCCGAGGAGTCATTGGCGACGTTTCCCGATGCGTTTCGGGAGGGTATGGCATCGCGGGCCGCCATCCTCGGTGACGTCGGGCCCGCGGCACCGGAGCACTGGGTCGGCGGGTTGGCCGGTGACGACCTGCACGCCATCGCAATCCTGTTCTCCCGCACGGACGAACAGAATGCGAAGTCCATCGCGGCGCATGACGACCTGCTCGCGCGGACCGACGGCGTGCGCAGCCTGTCGTATCTGGATCTCAATGCCACGCCGCCGTTCAACTACGCCCACGACCACTTCGGATTCCGGGACCGGTTGTCGCAGCCGGTCATGAAGGGGTCGGGGGAGGAGCCGACGCCAGGCTCGGGCGACCCGTTGGCGCCCGGGGAGTTCATTCTCGGGTACGACGACGAGAACGGGCCGGTGGTGGATCTGCCTCAGCCCGAGGTGCTTTCGCGCAACGGCAGCTACATGGCGTACCGCAGGCTCGAGGAGCACGTCGCCGTCTTTCGCGAGTACCTGCGCCAGAACGCGGACAGCCCGGAAGGTGAAGAGCTGCTGGCCGCCAAGTTCATGGGCCGGTGGCGCAGCGGCGCCCCGCTGGTGCTGGCTCCGGACAAGGACGACCCCGAGTTGGGCGCGGATCCGATGCGCAACAACGACTTCAACTACAAGGAAGAGGATCCGTTCGGTTACGCGTGTCCGTTGGGGGCGCACGCACGGCGGCTCAATCCGCGCGATACCGCGCACTACATGAATCGCCGCCGGATGATCCGGCGCGGCGCGACGTACGGTCCGGCACTGCCCGACGGAGCACCGGACGACGGTGTCGACCGCGGTATCGCGGCCTTCATCATCTGCGCGGATCTGGTGCGCCAGTTCGAGTTTGCGCAGAACGTCTGGATCAACGACAAGGCGTTTCACGAACTCGGCAACGAGCATGATCCGATATGCGGTACGCAGGACGGCACGCTCGACTTCACCGTCCCGAAACGGCCGATTCGCAAGGTGCACAAGGGACTTCCGGCCTTCACCACATTGAAGGGCGGCGGCTACTTCTTCCTGCCGGGTATCGGCGGCATCCGTTACCTGGCGTCGTTGGGGGACTGAGACTTCTCCGCGGCCGGCGTGGGCCGATGTTGTGCAGCCACGTGGGCCCATGTTTCGCATCCGACGGTCGGGGAACCCATCCAGTGGCGGCTGGATGGCTCGGCCGTCGCGAAACCACGACCGGAAAGAGGAGCTCATGGGTAAGAGCGGTCCGGAAGAAGCTGCCAGGGGTGTCGTCGAAGGCATCAAAGGCAAGGTGAAGACGTTGCTCGGTGCGCTGATCGGCCGCGACGACCTGTTCCGTGAGGGGCAGGCGCAGCAGGACAAGGGCGAGGCGCAGCGCGATGCGGCGAAGCGGGAAGCCGAGGCGGAATCCGCCCGGGCGGCCGCAAAGGCGGCAGAGGCGCGGGAGCGCGCGAACCAGCAGGATCAGTAGTTGGCGCTACATCGGAGAGGCGCGCGTATGACTTCATTCGGCTACACCTTGATGACTGAACAATGCGGCCCGAAAGAGCTTGTCAGACATGCTGTTCGGGCCGAGGAAGTGGGCTTCGACTTCGAAGTCTGCAGTGACCACTACTCGCCGTGGCTGGTCTCGCAGGGGCATGCGCCGAACGCCTGGGTGGTGCTCGGTGCCGTTGCGCATGCGACCAGCCGGGTGGAGCTCTGTTCCTACGTCACGTGTCCGACGATGCGGTACCACCCGACCGTCGTCGCACAACAGGCGGCGACCGCACAGATTCTCGCGGACGGCAGGTTCCTCCTCGGGCTGGGCACCGGCGAGAACCTCAACGAACACGTGGCGGGTCAGGGCTGGCCGGCCTACGAGCGCCGGCTCGACATGCTGTGCGAGGCGACCAAGATCATCCGCCAGCTCCTCGACGGCGCGGTCGTCAACCACAAGGGTGAGTACTTCCAGGTCGACTCCGCGCGACTGTGGGATCTGCCGGCCGATCCCGTCCCGATCGGCATCTCGATGACAGGGGAGAAGGCGGTCGGGCGGTTGGCTGACTTCGCCGACTTCATGATCGACGTGTCACCTGACAAACCGATCGTCGACCAGTGGATCCATGAGCGTCGGGTGCAGGGCCTGGAGACGACGGGACGCGCGGTGGCGCAGTTGCCGATCTGCTGGGACCGCGATCGCGACAAGGCAGTGGCGCGTGCGCACGAACAGTTCCGGTGGTTCGGCGGTGGCTGGCCGACGAACGCGGAATTGCCCAACCCCAAGGCTTTTGATGCCGCGACGCGGTTCGTGCGACCGGAGGACGTGGCAGAGCAGATTCCCTGTGGCCCGGACATCGACGCCGTCGTTGAGGCCGTCAGCGCCTACCGGGACGCCGGCTTCACCGATATCGCACTCGTGCAGATCGGCGGAGATTCCCAGGACAGCTTCTTCGATGAGGCGGCCCCGGCGCTGTTGGCGGCACTGCGCGCCGACGCCGCCTGACGGGCGTCGTGTCGCGGAGCGCGGCACGGTCTCACGACGATTGCGCGCGACACGCGCACGGCACGCCAACGTGCGCGACATGTGATGCAGCCGTATCCAAAATGTGACGCGTGTAGACCAGTGTGATCAGAGTGGCCGGAGGGCAGTCAGGCCATTCAGTTCGTGGTTGGGAGCGTCCAATGATGTCTACAGCTCGCAAGGTGGAACGCATCGTCGCGCAGGTCACCGCCGCCGTCACCCGTCGTCCGTCCGACGACCAGGCCTACCGGGCCGAGATGGAGCGCTTGGTCACCGAGCAGGAACTCGCGATGCTGACCAGCAGGTAGTTCTCCTGGCCGTCAGCGGAAGACGCTGAGCAGCGTCCGGCACAGGAACGGCAGGTTCGACAGCGGGATGAACTGCACGAGAGTGCGGCACACGTTGGGCGCTTGAGCCTGTCCAGCCGCGCTACCGCATACCGGCCATGCGCCGATTCCCTGTGTCTTCATGACATTTCGGGCCACGCGGATCTGTTCTCCGCGGCTGGCCGCCGCCGGTGAGCCGGTGCCGCCGTTGGCGGTCCAGGTGCCGGGGCTGAATTGGAGCCCGCCGTAGTAGCCGTTGCCGGTATTGGCCGACCAGTTGCCCCCCGATTCGCACTGGGCGATGGCGTCCCAGTTGGGTTCGGCGTTTGCCTCGGAGATCGCCAACGACAGTTGGGAGATCGCGAGGACGCCGGAGATGGCGACCGCACGAACAAATAGGTGCCCGCTCATACCCACCTCGATCCTGTTGTGCGAACGGCCTGATTCCGCTCGCAAAAATGGTTCGCAATTGACGCATGGTGCTGTCTATACAGACGTTAAACCTGATAATCAGCTGTGCTAATGGGGTAATTGTTATTCTTCGAGTAATTTTAGTGTTTCTGCATATTTCTGATGCAGAAGCGACGGCGCTGACTGTTGTTACTGGGCGTGTCGCTGCAGGTCAGTGAGTTGTTACGTGAGTAGTGTTTACCGTGTGGTTATAGGCACTACTGGGGCCTGTGATTCTTTTGTTATTAGTGATTCAATCGCGCTCAGTGATGCAATTGTTATTGAAGTGATCTGAGTTACTAATCCACATTAGAGTTTCCTATGTGACAGCTGTGACTGCTGTTACTAGAGTGAATTGGACCGTCTGGCATTCGTTCGGAATGGTCCTGGCGTCCCGAATCGGCCGGGCGCAAACTGGTCACAAGGCGGAAACCGGCATGGCGACGAATGCCCGAGCAATGACGAGTGCAATGAACGCGATGAACAAGACAGCGCGGCTGGCCGCCGGACTGTCGGCGGCTCTCTGTGCCGGATTCCTCACGGCGCCGACCGCGACCGCCGACCAGCCGGCCACCTGCCAGAGCCGGCACGTCGACGGCGTCGAGGAGGACGTCTGCGTCGGCATTCCGGGACAGGCCGGCGGCGCCAACCCGCGCGACCTCTTTCCGGGCGTCGTGCCCGAGCTGTATTTCGGCGTGGGGATCGGCTAGCCCGAAGCTCACGAGCCTCATGCGGTCAGCACAGCCGGCGCACAGCTACCGCCACCATCATCGAATTCTGTGACGACGACGCTCCTTGCCGACGCCTCCGGCGGCCCCGCCGCCCCGACTCTTCCGCCCGTTGTCGCCCCCAATCACCACGGACTGTCCCTGCTCTACGGCTGGCTGCCGGTGACCATCCAGGTGATCGCCGCGATCGTGCTGCTCGTCGCCATCGGCTGGCGGGGCCGGCGGTGGCGCTACCTGTGGCTGCCGGTCTGCGCCATTCTCGGCATCGCGGCCGCCGCATGGGCGAACTGGTTCACCACATCGCAAGGCCTGGCGGGGAACCCGGCGCCGCCGGCCCTGTGGATCTGGGTGGGCCTGTCGGGCCTGGCGCTGGGCGTGCTGATACTCGGCTGGCGCGGCACCCCGTGGTGGCGCCGCGGCGTCGCGGTCCTCGCCGTGCCGCTGTGTGTGCTCAGTACCGGCGTTGCCCTCAACGACTGGGTCGGCTACTTCCCGACGGTGCAGACCGCGTGGGGCGAGCTCACCGCCGGCCCGTTGACCGACGAGACCGAGATGTCCAGCGTCACCTCGATGAAGGCCGCCGGTGTCGTCCCGTCGCACGGCGCGGTGGTCGAGGTGGACATCCCGGACACCGCATCGGGCTTCAAACACCGCACCGAGATCGTCTACCTGCCGCCGGCATGGTTCGCGCGCAACACCCCGCCGCTGCCGGCTGTGATGATGGTCGCCGGCGAGTTCAACACCCCGGCGGACTGGCTGCGCATCGGCAACGTCGCCAGCCTCTTCGACAACTTCGCCGCGACCCACGGCGGCAACGCGCCGGTGTTCGTCTTCGTGGACGCGGGCGGTTCGTTCAACAACGACACCGAGTGCGTCAACGGCCCGCGCGGCAACGTCGCCGACCACCTCACCAAGGACGTCCCGCCCTATATGGAATCGACGTTCGGCGTCAGCGCCACACCCGCCAACTGGGGCGTCGTGGGCTGGTCCATGGGCGGCACCTGCGCGGTGGACCTCTCGGTGATGCACCCCGAGCAGTTCGGCACGTTCGTGGACATCGCCGGGGACATGGGACCCAACGCGGGTACCAAGGAGCAGACCATCGCCCGGCTCTACGGCGGCAGTGAAGCTCAGTGGGCGGCGTTCGATCCGCGCACGGTGATGGCCAAACACGGTCCTTATCAAGGTGTTTCGGGCTGGTTCGCCATCTCGTCGGATGCCCCGACGCAGTGGAAGGGCGCCAAGGCACACCCCGATGCCATCGGCCTCGGCGGCCGCGACGGCGCCGGCAACCCGGGCGACCAGACCGAGGCCGGGAAGACGCTGTGTGCCCAGGGGCGTCAGCTGGGCATCGACTGCGCCGTCGTGGCGCAGCCGGGCAAGCACGACTGGCCGTTCGCGGTGACGGCGTTCCAGACCAGCCTGCCGTGGCTGGCGGGACGCGTCGGCACTCCCGGTGTGCCGGTGACCGGGTTCCCGGCGGGATCGACGACCCCCGCACCGCCCGCCGGCCCGGCCGCGACGATCGCGGCCGGAACAAACCCGGGCAAGTAGACGTCGAATGTAACGCCGAGCCCGTCTAAGTAGATGGACTCGGTGAGACGTTGCGACACAGCAGGGAGTCGATGCGCGATGGGTACTCGAACCGATAAAACCGATAACAAAAATTTTGGCCAGGCACGCCGGCAGAGCCGGCTCGTGGGAGTCGTCGCCACTGGTGTGGTGACGACGTTGACCGCGCTCACCGTGGGCGCGGCGCCGGTGTCCGCCAAACCGAGCAGTGATTCAGACAGCTCGAGCACCACCACGCTGGTGCCGAAGCCGCCGCGGCAGGATTCGTCCGCTGCGCAGGACGGCTCCGGTTCCGGTGGCGGCTACGGGCAGGACGGCGGCCAGCGGGGACGCAAGCAGCGCGAGCAGCCGGTAGAGGCAGAGGCGCCGAGCCGGCCTGTTCCTGCCGACGTTCCCGCCGTTCAGGCCAAGCCGCCGGCCGATCCGCCCGCGGCGCCCGTCACCCCGGTGGCGCCGGTGATCGCCGCTCCGGAGAACAAGGTCCCGGAGAACAAGGCTCCCGAGAAGGCACCGGAGAAGACGCCACAGGCTCCGGCGACCACGACCCCGCCGGTCGAGACGCCTGTCGTCGCGGCCCCGCCGTCGCACACCGAGGCTCCCGCGCCGACCACCAAGGTCACCAAGGCGCAGGAAGCGCCTGTCGACCCGACCACGCCGGCGCGGCCATCGACCGCCGTCGCCGAGCCCGACAAGTCGGCGCCGTCCGCCACCTCGGTGACGCAGGGCCCGACCACCGCGCTCGCCGAGCGTCCGGCGCCGGCCGGTGCTGTCGATCCGGACAAGTCGACGGCGCCCACGGATCGCACTGTGGCAGAAGGCAAGCCGGTCGCCGGTGTGGAGGGCCAGCTCGGTGAGCGCGTCGAGGCCGGGCCGGGACGGGTCGAAGCCTCGGCCTCCGCGTCGGCCACGGTGACGGCAGGTTCGTCGAAGTCGGCGTCGCCGTCGACCGCCGCGGCCCGCGAAGTCCGCGACGTGAAGCCGATCGAGCTGCTCAAGCCCGAGACGCTGACCGCTCCGGTCGAGGACATCGCCACCGCAAAGGCCGCCGCAGCAGTCGACGTGAAACTGCCTGCGCCGGCCCCGGTGCACGACGTGGCCGATCTCGCCAAGGTCGTCAACGTCGCCAACTTCCAGTTCGACAGCCGCGCCGACTGGAACCTTCGTGACAACCGGCGGGACTGGGACCGTCGCGACGACCGGCCCATGGGCCGGGACTGGGACAACCGCGTGCGGCAGTGGCGGCCGGACTGGGTGCAGTACGACGACTACTACCGTCCGGTGCTGTTCAACCCGTACCGCGACCCCGTGCGGGTGGTGTACGTCTACCGGAACGCGCCGCGCATCGTGTACATCCCGCCGCTACAGCGCATCGTCATGGAGGTCGCCGACCTCGCGGCGTACAGCTTCACCGCAGTCGTGGTGAACGCCGTCAACACCGCCGTCAACGTGGCAGTCGGCAGCTTCTTCGGTGGCGGCTACTACCCGGGTGTCGGCGTGCCGCTGCCCCCGCCGCCTCCGCCGGTGCTGAGCTACGCGAATGTGCCTGTCCAGGTTCGCTATTCGGATGCGGTCTACCAGCCGTTCCGGGTGCAGCGCATCGTCGACGCCGGTGACGACGCGCAGTACGGCGAGCGCCGCGTGCTGCTCGACGGCGTCACGCCGGCCTGGGGGCAGTGGACCCAGAGCCCCAGTGGCGAACGGCAATTCGAGGTGCACCGGACGCAGCAGTTCCCGGGTCTCGACGAGCCGCGTGAGGCGCCGCTGCCCGGCGACTACAACCTGCAACTGGTCAACGACCAGAAGGGGCTGGAGAACCCGAACAAGGGGCTGATCATCGCCGCGGTGACCTGCGGCCTGCTGAGCCTGGGTGCCGTCGGCCTGAGCGTCTACATCGGGCGCCGGCGCCGCGAGGTGGTCTGACGTTGTCCCCGCGGTCAGTCGCGCTGCTCGAGCCGGCTGCCGCGGGGAAACGTGATCGACATGATGTCGCTGGGACGTGTCAACGCGATGCGGTGCCACGTCCCAGTCGGCACGACCATCGCGTGTCCCGTCGTCAGCGTGACGCCGGGACCGTCCTCCTCGGCGCGTAGGTACAGCCGTATCTCACCGGCGACGCAGACGACGAGTTCGTCTGCCTCCGTGTGGATTTCCCAATAGTCGGCATGCACCTCGGCGTCGGTCTCCGCGTGGAACGTCATGACATGCCACCCCGGCTCCCCGGAGCCGAACGCGCGCTCGGCCGGTTCGATGCGGCCGTCGTCGTAGAGGTGGACGAAGGCGGCGAAGAGGTCGACGGCGGTGGTCATGCGGACACCGCCCGCAGGTCCGCCGCGCCGGCGGCGAGGCCGCGGCGCAGCGCCCCACCGAGTTCGGCGAGCTGGCGTTGCGAGACGTCGGCACCGAGGATCACCTGCGAGCCGTGGAACGTGCCGGGCCACTGGTGCAGTTCGACGGAAACGCCGGCCTGCAGCAGCCGGATACCGAATTCGAGCGCTTCGTCGCGATTGGGATCGAACTCCGCGGTGGCGAGGTACGTGGGCGGCAGGCCGGACAGTTCTTCGGCGCGGGCCGGCGCCGCGTAGGCCGACGCGGGCCGCCCGCCGAGATAGTGCCGCCAACTGGCGGCGACCTTGTCCCGTGTCATGAAGACGGTGTCGGTGAAGGTCCGGGCCGACCAGCTGCGCTGGCGATCATCGAGCGGTGGTTGGTTGAGCAGTTGAAAGGCGATCCGGGGGCCGCCTTCGTCACGTGCCCGCAGCGCGGCCGCGGCGGCGAGGTTCGCGCCTGCCGCATGGCCGCCGACGGCGATGCGGCTCGGCTCGACGCCGAGCTGCGGCGCATTCGCCGCTAGCCAGATGAGGGCCTGATAGACGTCGTCCAGCGCTGCGGGATAAGGATTTTCGGGTGCGCAGCGGTAGCCGACGGACACCACGACGGCGCCCGTGGCCTGGGCGATGCGTGCGGCCCACGGGTGCTCGGTATCGAGATCGCCCATCACGAATCCGCCGCCGCGCAGCCACAGGGCCGCGCCGATCGGCTCCGCAGGTTGGTACACGCGTACCGGAATGTCGGGGCTTCCGGGCACGAGGCGGTCACTGATCCGCAAGCCGGCGGTGTCGGGCGCGGGCACGGCGGCGGACAGTTCGGCAAGCCGCCGGCGGGCCGCCACCGGATCGTCCAATTCGGCTTTCGGGAACAGCGACAGGAAGGGCTGCAGCTCGGGGTCCATGCCCCCACGATGGCGGCCGGATGCGGTGGTGTCTTGGAGGAATGTTCCCTTACTGCCAGGCCACGGGGTCGATGTCGAGCCACGGTGCCGCGGCCACGCCGGCCGGCGTCATCCCCGCGAACAGCCGGGCGTCGCGGTGCAGGTGCGACTGGTCGGCATAGCCGCAGGCGTCGGCCACCTCGACGGGCGCGGTGCCGGTGGCGAGGCGGTGCGCGGCGTCGTCGAACCTGATCAGTTGTGCGGCCCGCTTGGGTGGCAGGCCGATCTGCGTGCCGAACCGTGACCACAGTCGCTTGCGGCTCCAGCCGAGCTCGTCGGCGATGCGCTCGATCCGGACCTGCCCGTGGCTGTGCGCCATCCAGTGCCACGCCGCCGCGACCTCGGGGTCCACGGCGGGCCCGGATTCGCGGCGCCGCGCCAATTCCGTTGTGGCGATGGCGAACCGCTCATCCCACGACGCTGCGGTGTGCAGCCGATCGCACAGGCGCTCGGCATCGCGGCCCCAGACCGCGTCGAGCGGCAGCACGGCGGTGGGGTCGCCGGCGCCGAACACCGCGCGGGCGAGCACCGGCGACAGCCGGATCTGTAAGCAGTCGACGTTGCGGCCGACGGCGGTCACCGTGCCCGGCGTCAAGCCGACGATGCCGCCCCCGGTCCGCTGCGCGCCCGAGGCGTCGATCAGCACCCCGTCGCCGAACTCGATGAACACCGTCACCGCGGGGTAGGGCACGAGCTGCAGCGCGAGCTGCGCGGGCGCCCGGCCGCGGAACCCCGCCATGGCCAGACCAGGCTGTCGGCGCGCCGGAATCGCGAGATCCCACACAGCGGCACTCAGCCGCCGGGTGCCCGCTTCCATGTCTCGATGGTAGGCGCGGCGGGGGCTTGCCGAGGGTTCTCGACACAGCGGGATCCGGACTCCGTAAGGTGACTCTGTAACACCGTTACGGAACACCGGATCAGCAGAGGTGGACAGTTGAGAACCGTATTGATCGACGCCCCCGGGAACGTCTACGTCGACACCGTGCCCGATCCGGTGTTGCCCGGGGCGGACGGCGCCGTCGTCCAGATCACCACGGCCGCCATCTGTGGATCGGACCTGCATTTCTACGAAGGTGACTACCCGCTGGCGACGCCGCTGGCGCTCGGTCACGAGGCCATCGGCACCGTGGTCGAAGTGGGTTCGGAGGTGCGCACCGTCAAAGTCGGTGACCCGGTGCTGATTTCGTCGGTGGCGGGTTGCGGCCACTGCGTCGGCTGCGACACCAAGGATCCGATCACCTGCGTGTCGGGTCCGCAGATCTTCGGCTCCGGGGTGCTCGGCGGTGCGCAGGCCGAACTCCTCGCCGTGCCGTCCGCGGATTTCCAGTTGCACCGGCTGCCAAGCGATCTCAGCACCGAGGCCGCGCTGCTGCTCACCGACAACCTCGCCACCGGCTGGGCCGCGGCGCAACGCGCCGACATCCCGCCCGGCGGCACCGTCGTCGTCTTCGGTCTGGGTGCGGTCGGCCTGTGTGCCGTGCGCTGCGCCATCGCGCAGGGCGCCGGGCAGGTGTTCGCCGTCGATCCGGTCGAGGGGCGCCGCGAGATGGCGGCCCGCAGCGGCGCCACCGCGATCACACCGGAGCAGATCGGTGCCGTGTACGAAGCGACGGGCGGCAGGGGAGCAGCCGCCGTGATCGACGCCGTCGGCAACGACACCACCATGAACGCGGCTCTGACCACCGTGCGCGCGGGCGGCACGGTGTCGGTGGTCGGTGTGCACGACCTCAACCCGTTCCCGTTCCCCGCGACGCTGTCGCTCATCCGCAGCATCACGCTGCGCATGACCACCGCGCCCGTGCAACAAACCTGGCCGGCGTTGATCCCGCTGCTGCAGTCGGGCCGCCTCGACGTGGACGGCATCTTCACGCACGCCATGTCGCTCGATGATGCGCCGAAGGCCTACGCCGCTGTCGCGGCGCGGACCGCGGACTGCATCAAGGTCACGCTGACCCCGTAGTCATGATGGCCGATCAGGAGACCCTGGATCTCGCACTGCCGCGCCTGCGCATGCGGGCGCTGGCGTGGGGCCCGGCCGACGGGCGATTGATGTTGTGCCTGCACGGTTTTCCGGACAGCGCACACGGCTGGCGCCGGGTCGCCCCGCTGCTCCGACGACGGCGCGATGCAGGTCGGCTACACCGAGCAATTGCTGAACGCGTTGCCCGCCGGTTCGGCGGTCCGAATCATCGATGGGGCAGGGCATTTCCTGCAGGTCGACCGCCCGGCCGAGGTGGCCGCCGCCATTCTGGATTACGTGGGAAACTGACGAAGGACAACTGATCATGCGCGTACAACTGCAGATCGACGGAGCGCCCCGGCGGGCGGCCCACCACGCCCGCGAACTGGCCGGCCTCGGGGCCGACGGGGTGTTCACCTTCGAAGGCCCGCACGACGTCTTCCTGCCGCTGGTCGCGGCAGCCGGTGCGGCGAGCGTGGACCTGATGACCAACGTCGCGATCGCTGGGCCGCGCAGCCCACTGCATCTCGCGCATGCTGCTTACGACCTGCAGGTGTACAGCGGGGGCAGGTTCCGGCTGGGCCTGGGCTCACAGATCAAGGTGCACATCGAAAAGCGTTACGGCGCGCAGTGGGCCAAACCCGCCGAGAAGATGGCCGAGACCGTCACCGCGATCAAGGCGATCTTCGACTGCTGGGAAGGCAAGGCGCCGTTGAATTTTCGCGGCAAGCACTTCACCCACACCCTGATGCCGCCGAACTTCAACCCCGGCCCCAATCCGTTCGGGCCGCCGGCGGTGCTCATGGGTGCGCTGGGCCCGATCATGACCCGCACCGCCGCCGAGGTCGCCGACGGGCTGCTGGTGATGCCGTTCCACAGCGCCCGGCATTTCGCCGACCGGACCCTGGTGGCAGTGGGGGAGGGACTGGCGCGCGCCGGCCGCGCGCCCGCCGATCTGCAGATGATCGCGCAGGCCATGGTGGCGGTGGGACGCACGGAAGAAGACCTGACCGCGGCGATCAACGGCGTCGCCACGCTGATCGCGTTCTACGGCTCCACGCCCGCCTACCTGCCGGTGCTCGAGACCGAGGGATGGGCGGATCTGCAGCCCCAACTCAACGCGATGTCCAAGGTCGGTGACTTCGCGGGCATGCGCGCCTTGATCAGTGACGACATGGTGCGCACCATCGGCATCGTCGGCACCCCGGAGGAATGCGCCGCCGAGATCGGCCGCCGCTTCGGCGGACACGTCGACGAAATCTGTTGCTATTTCCCGGGTTACGAACAGCGGCCCGAGGACGTACGGGACCTGGTCACGGCCCTGCACACCCAGTGATTTGTGCACGAAAATCCGCGGTCCGCGCGGAAAATCGTGCACAAATCGCTAGGAGACTACGGTGCCTGGACCCAGTTCCAGACGCTCAGGTCGCCCTTGGGGTAGTTCTGGCAGACGTCGGTGGCCTTGGCGACGACGCCCTTGTTGTTGAAGAAGATCTTGGCCCAGTTGCCCCAGTGCGTGGCCACCTGCTCGTAGTAGACGTTGGTGGCGGTGTCCTCGGAGTACTGGCGGCGGCCGACCGGGTCGAGCGAGAAGAACCAGTGGATGCGGTCCTGGGCCATCTGCTGGATGTCGGCCGGGCGGTTGTGCATGTCGATCATGTACCGCGAGTAGTAGACCGGGCTGGTGTCGCGGGCGGCGGCCAGGTACTGCTCGGCATCACAGGTCGTGATGATGATGCGGTGGGGGATCGGGTAGTCGTCGGTGGCATCGGCGGCTGCCGGTCCGGCGAGCGTCGTCGCGACCGCGCCCAGGGCTGCGACCGCGGTACCGGCGCGCTTCAGGCCACGCTTGATCTGGACCATAGTCATTACTCCTGTTTCCTAGATACCTGTGCTGCTGGAGGCTGATTGCAGTTCGCCGGTCGGCTTGGGCTGGGGCCACGGCTCTGGCACCGGACGCTGACGCACCCGCTGCGGCCACCAGAACCACTTGCCCATCAGGGCGGCGATGGCCGGTGTCATCAGAGATCGGATGATCAACGTGTCGAACAACAGACCCAGACCGATGGTTGTTCCCACCTGACCGACCACGTGCAGCTCACTGACCGCCATGGACATCATGGTGAAGGCGAAGACCAGGCCGGCCGAGGTGACCACGGAACCGGTGCCGCCCATCGACCGGATGATGCCGGTGTTGAGGCCGGCGTGGATCTCTTCCTTGAACCGGGCGACGAGCAGCAGGTTGTAGTCCGCGCCGACGGCCAGCAGGATGATGACCGCCATCGCGATGACCATCCAGTGCAGGTTGAGCCCGATCAGGTGCTGCCACAGCAGAACCGACAGACCGAATGATGCGCCGAGTGAGAGCACCACGGTGCCCACGATGACCGCCGCGGCCACCACGGATCGCGTGATGATCAGCATGATGACGAAAATCAGTGCGAGCGCGGAGATTCCGGCGATCAGCAGGTCGTAGTCGGCACCCTCCTGCAGATCCTTGAAGGTCGCCGCGGTGCCGCCTAGATAGATCCTGGAGCCCTCCAGGGGAGTGCCCTTGATGGCCTCCTTGGCGGCGTTCTTGATCGCGTCGATGTGCGAGATGCCTTCGGCACTCATCGGTTCGCCCTCATGCGAGATGATCAGCCGCACGGCTTTGCCGTCGGGCGAGATGAAGTTCTTCATGCCGCGCTTGAATTCGGCGTTGTCGAAGACCTCGGGCGGCAGGTAGAACGAGTCGTCGTTGCGGGAGTTGTCGAACGCCTCGCCCATGGCGCTCGCGTTGTCCTGCTGCGCCTGCATCTGATCCTGCAGACCCTTCTGGGTCTGGTACATGGTCAGCATGTACTGCTTCATGTTGGTCATCGTCGAGATCATCTCGGGCATCAACGCGACCATCTGAGGCATCAGCTTGTCGAGCTTCAGCATGTCCGGCATCAGGTTCTGGATGTCGTCGGTCATGGTGTCGATGCCGTCGAGGGTGTCGAAGACCGAGCGCATGGTCCAGCAGACCGGGATGTCGTAGCAGTGCGGTTCCCAGTACAGATAGTTGCGGATCGGCCGGAAGAAGTCGTCGAAGTCCGAGATGTGGTCGCGCAGGTCGGCCACGTCCAGGGTCATGTTCACCATCTTGGCGACCATGCTGTGCGTGGTGGCCGCCATCTGGGTGGTGATGCCCTGCATCTTCTTCATCGTGTCGATGTTGATCTGCATGTCGTTGGCCTGCTTGAGCATGTTGGCCATCGAGTCCTGCGCGTACTTCTCGTTCATCTTCTGAGAGGTGCCGCTCATGCTCATCAGGAACGGGATCGAGGTGTGCTCGATCGGCTTGCCCTCGGGGCGCGTGATCGTCTGCGAGCGCGAGACGCCGGGCACCTTGAAGATGGCCTTGGCGATCTTGTCGATCACCAGGAAGTCGGCGGAGTTTCGCAGATCGTGGTCGCTCTCGATGAGCATCAACTCGGGGTTCATCCGGGCCGGCGAGAAGTGCCGGTCCGCCGCCGCATAGCCCTCGTTGGCGGGGATGTCGGCGGGCAGGTACAGGCGGTCGTTGTAGGCGGGCTCGTAACCCGGCAGCGTCAGAAGGCCGACCAGGGACAGCGCGATGGTGCCGACCAGGATGGGAGCCGGCCACCGGACCACGACGGCGCCGAGCTTGCGCCAGCCGCGCACGCGCATGGCGCGCTTGGGCTCGAGAGTCTTGCGGAACCGGCTGGCGAGCGAGATCACGGCCGGGCCCAGGGTCAGGGCGGCGAACACCACGGTGATCATGCCGATGGCCAGCGGGACGCCGAGCGACACGAAGTACGGCATGCGGGTGAAGTGAAGACAGAACGTGGCGCCGGCGACGGTCAGGCCGGAGCCGAGCACGACGTGGGCGGTGCCCTCGAACATCGTGTAGTAGGCGTCTTCGCGGGATTCGCCCGCGCCGCGCGCCTCCTGATACCGGCCGATCAGGAAGATGGCGTAGTCGGTGGCCGCCGCGATGGCCAGTGTGACCAGCAGGTTGGTGGCGAAGGTCGACAGACCGATGATGTCGTAGAAGCCCAGCGCCGCGACGACGCCCTGTGCCGCGGACAGCTCGAGGACCACCATCAGCAACGTCAGCAGCACGGTGATGAACGACCGGTACACCAGCAGCAGGGTGACGATGATGACGAGGAACGTGACGCCCTCGATCATCTTGACGCTGCGGTCACCGGCGATGTGCTGGTCCGCCGCCAGTGCCGCGGGTCCGGTCACGTAGACCTTCAGGCCGGGCGGCGTCTTGATGCTCTTGATGATGTCCTGCGCGGCCTGAACGGACTCGTTGGCCAGCGCCTCGCCCTGGTTACCGCGCAGGTAGACCTGGACGTATGAGGCCTTGCCGTCATTGCTCTGGGAGCCGGCGGCGGTGAGCGGGTCGCTCCAGAAGTCCTGGATGTGCTCGACATGCGTGGTGTCGGCCTGGAGCTTCTTGATCATCTCGTCGTAGTAGGCATGTGCCTCTGCGCCGAGCGGCTGATCGCCTTCCAGCACGACCATGACCGAGCTGTTCGACTTGAACTCCTGGAACACCTCGCCGACGCGCTTCGTCGCGATGACCGACGCGGCCTGGTCCGGCGACATGGAGACCGAGCGCATCTTGCCGACCTCGTCGAGCGACGGAACCGCGCTGCCGAGGAAGACGATGACGCCGATCCAGAAGAGGATGACCGGGATCGCGAAGGTGCGGATCAGGCGGGCGATCAGCGGCCGGTGCGGCGGCTGCTCGGCCTTCGGGAAGATGACGGTGTCTTCGTCGGTTGGCTGTGTCATGCGGATTTCACCAGGCAGAAGGTCTGGGCGTGCACGCCGGTGGAGGTGCGGGTGTCTTTGAGTTCGTCGTCGACGTGGACGGTGCAGGTGATGGAGTCACCGTCGCCCTGGGCGACGATGTTCGGCGATGCTGCCGGTGCGGTGGTGGACAGGGTGAGCTTCCAGGGCAGGGGCGCGTGGTCGATGCGCTGGGGCTTGGCGTCCAGGTCGAGGTAGTTGATGTCGGCGTAGCTGCCGGTGCCGGTGATCTCGTAGGTGACGACCTTGGGTTTGAACGGTTTGGCATCGTCGGCGAAGTTGCGTGGGGTGACGATGACGGGGTTCTGGCCGAAGTAGGTGCGCACGCGCTGCACGGTGAAGCCGGCGACGAGGGCCACGGCGAGGATGAGCAACGGGATCCACGCCTTCTTGAGCGCATTGCCGATCACGCTGCGGACACCATGGTCGACTGCACTCGCTGTTCCCCGCTTCCCGTACCCTGACCCCGACAGATTAGGTCATTTAAGTGTTAGATTAGACCAGTTAAGTTAATCATGGGAAACCTACGCTGCGGGTGGCTCGTATCACCGTAGCCGGTAACGCGCAGCAGATCGAACCAAATACGCAGCAGTTCAATGGGATTGAACAGGCGGCGACGACTGTTCAGGGAGCAGGGGCACATGGCAACCAGCACGAATAGACTCCGTCACATGAAGGCACGCACTCTGGTCGCAGTTGCGGGTGCCGTGGCGGCTGCCGTCACCATGGCGGCTCCCGCGCAGGCCGACCCCGACACCGATTTCGCCAACCAGCTGCACACCTACGGGATCTACGGCCCCAAGGACTACAACGCCTGGATCGGCAAGATCACCTGCCAGCGGCTCGACAACAACGTCGACCACAGCGCCACCGACTCGGCGGCGTTCCTGAAGAAGAACCTGCCCCGCAACAGCAGCTCGGAGCAGCAGGTGTACCAGTTCCTCAACGCGGCTTTCGACACGTACTGCCCCGAGAAGCACGACCTGCTGGTCGCGCTCGCGCACTAGTCGCCGGACTCGATCCCGGCCGGTCAGGCCGGGCCCTTGCCGTTGTCGACGCGGTACACCGAGCCGTGGATCGCGGCGGCGTCGTCGCTTGCCAGGAACGCGATGACGTTCGCGACGTCACGCGGCTCCATGAAGCCACGCGGCGCGGCGATCCGCATGATCAGGTCCCAGTCGGCGTTCTCGGGCGCCGCGAACTCGGTGACCTGTGCGGTGAGCATGCCGCCCGGGCACACCGCGTTGACCCGGAGCTTTTCCTTCGTGTACTCGACGGCCAGTGCCCGCGTGAGACCGATCAGCCCGTGCTTGGCAGCGCAGTAGCCCGCCGAGTAGATCTCGCCCTCGACGCCGGCGATCGACGAGACGTTGACGATGTTGCCGCCGTTTTCCAGCAACTGCGGCAGCGCCGCCCGGGTCAGGTAGAACGGGCCGTTCAGGTTCACCGCGAGGTCGCGGTCCCAGTCGTCATCGGTCATCGACAGGGTGTGCCGCATGACGTGGAATCCCGCGACGTTCACCAGCACGTCCAGCCGCCCGAATTTCGCGATGCAGTCCTCGACCGCCTGCCGGCAGGCGTCGGCCGTGCTGATGTCCACCGCGGCGAACGCGCCGCCGGACTCGTCGCCGTAGGCGTCGGCGAACACCGTCGCCATCCGCTCGGCGTCCCGCGCGATACCGAAGACCGATGCGCCGCGTTCTGCGAAAACCTTGACCGTGGCCGCGCCCAGGCCGGCCGAGGCCCCGGTGATCAACGCGACCTTCCCGCTGAGTGAACTCATACGGTGACTTTCTCACGCCGTGGGCAAGTCATTTGCGATACTCGGGCGGTGAAAATGAAACGTGTTCTCGCTATGGTTTCGAGTTTTGGCTTCGTCGCAGCGGGCGCACTCTTCGGCACGGCAGCGCCGGCGCAGGCCGACAACATCCGGCTGCCCGAAGGCATCTACACCTACATCCAAGAGGGCACGCCGATGAGCGTGTGGACCATCTGGCCCGTCTGCGCCCCGACCGTCGGCGATCTGCGCAACAACCTGGAACTGCCGGTGGGCTGCCTCGTGCACGTCGGCTCCGACCAGTACGGCGGCACGCTGGGCGGCGATGCCCGCCAGACCGGCGGTGAGGGACATTGGATGTTCACCCAGACCGACCTCCAGGGTTTCACGTGCCCGGACGGCACCAAGTCGAAGCTCGTAGAGACCTACGAGTGGGAGGACACCAACTGGACCGGTACCCGGACCACCACCAACAACGAACAGTGCGGCGTGCAGGCGGCCATGACGAAGAAGTCGTTCCGGCTGGAATTCCAGAAGCCGCTGCCGATTCCGGTGCAGCAGTTCCCGTTGTTCTGTGACCCCAACGACGGCCTCAAGCGCTGCCGCTGACGGCCGGGCCGGTCAGGCCGAGCCCTGCTCCTCGGCGACCGCGGCGGCGGCCTCGTCGATGATGGCGCGCATCGCGCGTTCGGCGCCGGCCTGATCGCGCATCCGCACGGCGCGGGCCACCTCGTCGTGCAGCGCGATGGCCGCCGGGTTGGGGGAGTCGGGCATCATGCCGTGGTGGGTGCGCCCCGCCAGGACCTCCGACACCACCGCGGTGAGCGCGCGGAACATCTCGTTGCCGCTGGCCTCCAGCAACGTCTGGTGGAAGATCTTGTCCGCCAGCAGGTATGCCTCGAGATTGCCGTCGCGCCCGTGTACCGCCATGTCCGACACGGCGGCGGCCATGATCCGGCACTGGTGCGGGTCGGCACGCTCGGCAGCCAGGGCGGCCGCGACGGGTTCGAATCCGCGCCGCAACTCCGACAACGACACCAGTTGGGCGGCCCGGTCGCCGGACTCGAGTCGCCAGCGAATCAGCCTGGGGTCGAACACATTCCAGTTGGCCGCCGGCTGAATCGTGATGCCGACCCGGCGGCGGGAGGCGACCATGCCCATCGATTCGAGGACCCGGATCGCTTCCCGGACGACGCTGCGGGAGACCCCGTGTTCCGCGCTCACTCCTTCGAGCGTGATCACCTCGCCGGGGGCGTACCTACCGGAGACCACCGCGGCCCCCAGCGCGCTCAGCACGTTGTCGTGGAGAGCGCCGACGTTTGACGGGGTGGACACGCATAACATCCTGTCATAACTCCGGAGATCTGACTTAGAACCGATGTTTTTCTGTGGCCTCTTGAAAAAGTATGACTTTTGAGTCACGCTGTGTGAGTCAAACCACAACAAGGGGCGGGTGCAGAACATGCCATCACCCATCGTCGTCATGGGCGTTTCAGGATCCGGTAAGTCCACCGTCGGCGCGGCGCTCGCGCAGCGGCTCCGCGTGCCGTTCGCCGATGCGGACGACTTCCATCCCGCCGCCAACATCGCCAAGATGAAGGCCGGTCACCCGCTGAACGACGACGATCGCCGGCCCTGGCTCGAGACCATCGGCCGATGGCTCGGGGAGCACTGCGGCACCGGCGGCGTGATGAGCTGTTCGGCGCTGAAATACAAGTACCGCGTGCAGCTGCGCAGCCACTGCCCGGAGACCCGGTTTCTGCACCTGTTCGGCACCCCCGAGGTCATCGGCGCCCGGCAGGCCAGCCGCCCCGGCCACTTCATGCCGGCGTCGCTGCTCGCCTCACAGTTCGAGACCCTCGAACCCCTGCAAGCCGATGAGGCCGGCATCGTGATCGACGTCGGGCAGAGCATCGATTCGATTGTCGACGAATACATTTCGCGCACCCAAGGGGAGAACCGACGGGGCGAGCGGAGCGACGGGGAGAAGATCTGATGCGCACCGCCGTCACCGTCCTCGCCGACGCACCCAAACTCATCGAACCGGTCTCCTCGGCCACTCAGCTGATCCTGGCCTTCGTGGCCGGCATCAGCGTCATCGTCGTGCTCATCACGCTGCTCAAGCTGCACCCGTTCCTGTCGCTGATCTTCGGTGGCCTGACGGTGGGGCTGACGGCCGGAGAGAACCTCGCCGCGGTTCTCAAATCGTTCTCCGACGGGTTCGGCGCGACGGCGGCCGGCGTGGGCATCCTGATCGCGCTCGGCGCGATGTTCGCCAAGCTGCTCGCGGACTCCGGTGGCGCCGACGAGATCGTCGACACCATCGTGGGTGCCGCCTCGCCCCGAGCCCTGCCGTGGGCGATGGCGCTGGTCGGCGCGATCATCGGGCTGCCGATGTTCTTCGAGATCGGGCTCGTGCTGCTGATGCCCGTCATCTATCTGGTGGCCCGGCGCTCGCAGCAGTCGCTCATCACCATCGGCATCCCGGCACTGGCCGGCCTGTCGGCCATGCACGGCTTCGTGCCACCGCACCCCGGGCCGCTGACCGCCGTCGGACTGCTCAATGCCGACCTCGGGGTCACGCTCGGCCTCGGCGTGCTCGTCGCGGTCCCGACGATCGTCGTCGCGGGCCCGCTGTTCGGCCGCCTGGCCGGCAAGTGGGTCGTCGTCGCGGCACCGGACACCTTCACCACCGATCCGGAAGCCCTTCGGGCACATGGAAAACGGCCCCGCTTCGGCGTCACGCTGTTCTCGGTGTTGCTGCCCGTCGCGCTGATGCTGGGCAAGGCCCTCGTCGACATCTTCATCGACGACAAGACGCAGTGGTTCCGCCGGATCTTCGACGCCGTGGGCACTCCGCTGGTCGCGCTGCTCATCGCCGTCGTGGTCGGCACCGTCACCCTCGGTCGCGGCGCCGGCATGGACCGCACCGCGATCACCAAGTGCATCGAGTCGAGCCTGCCCCCGGTCGCGGGCATCTTCCTGATCGTCGCCGCCGGCGGTGGCTTCAAGCAGGTGCTGGTCGACACCGGCATCGGCACCATGCTGGCGCGCTGGGCCGAAGGCGTGCACATCTCGGTGCTCGTGCTGGCCTGGGTGCTCGCGGTCCTGATCCGGCTGGCCACCGGGTCGGCCACAGTCGCCACCATCACGGCGTCGTCGCTGGTGCTGGGTCTGGTGCATGGGATGGGCACCGGCGAACTGTCTCTGGTGGTGCTCGCCGTGGGCGCCGGCTCGCTGTTCTTCTCGCACGTGAACGACGCCGGCTTCTGGTTGGTCAAGGAGTACTTCAAGCTCAGCGTCGGCCAGACCATCAAGACCTGGTCGATCATGGAGACCGTGCTCTCGGTGTCCGGTCTGGCCATGGTCCTGATCCTGGACGTGTTCGTCTAACTTTCGCGCTGCTGTTTCTCGACGACGATGTGCGCCACCGGAATCGGCATCGGGCGGGGTGCGGCGGACAGTAGCTCCACCAGTGCGGCGTCCAGGGCATCGGCGAGCTGACATCGGCGCGCCGGGTCGGCCGGCTCCAGCGCTTCCAGCAGGGTGTCGAACACCGCCGCCCTGGTGAAACCGACCCAGCTCTTGGCGAAAGCCGTTGCGTCACCGTCGGTCTGGTATCGCTGCCAGAAGCGGTCCGGTTCGTCGGCGACCACCAGATGGGTGATCCGCAGGCGCTCGAAGCGACCCGAAGGGGCGAACGGTGAGCGGAAGTCGGCTTCACTGCGGCCCACGATCGGCAGCCGCATGCGCCGCACCTCCTCGGCGGTGACGAGCCGTCGGTCCTGCAGGTCGGACAGCGCGTGCATCAGTCCGTCGAAAAGCGGCTCGAGTCCGAGCCGTCCGTCGTCGTGCTGGCCCATGGTCATGACCACGAGGCGGCCGCCCGGACTCAACTCGCGGCCGCGGAACGCGATGAACTCATGCCAGTCGTGCGCCGCCTGCCGCGCGTACGCGGCGCGCACCTGCGCATCGGCGCTGTAGGACGGCTGGATGTGATCGGGGATGTCGGACGGCATGCGGCTGAGCCAGTGGATGGCCCACGCCGACCAGCCCAGGTGCACGCCTTCCGACGGCAGGATCTGGCTCAGATACGACCGGCCCACCGCCGAGGCGAAAGTCGCCCGATCGGTTCGCAGATAGCTGAACGCGTCGTCGCGCAAGGTGCGGAACAGGGCGCTGAAATCGTTGTCGGGGATGTCGGTGTGCGTCACCGCGATGGGGTGCTCGGGCCGGATGCGTTTGCGGAGCGCGGCGATGCCCGCCCCGATGGGGAGCAGTCCGTTATGCGCATTGCCCGAGCCGTACTCGGCGATCACCACCGGCCGCGGCGCCGCCGGGAGCGGCACCTCGGCGGCGGCCTGTTCGAAAAGCTTTGTGGCCGTGCGGAGTCCGACGGTCTGCAGGCGCGCGCTCCCGATCGGGTCGGGCTGCACCACCACGCTGGACTCGGGCATGTCTCACGGTAGCGCCGTGAGCTGTGTGGCGCGCTCTGAACCAGCGTGGAATCAGTGGCCGGTGCTCGATCGGCAGCTCAGCTGCCGCGGGCCACCCATTCGTCGTAGTGGACCAGCTCGCCGCCGATGGTCGTGGTGTCACCGTGGCCGGTGTAGACGACAGTGTCGCCGGGCAGCTTGCCGAGCTTCTCCGATATCGACGCCAGGATGGTCGGGAAATCCGAGTACGAGCGGCCGGTCGCGCCGGGGCCGCCGTGGAACAGGGTGTCGCCCGAGATCACCGCGCCCAGTTCGGGGATGTGCCAGCACACCGAGCCGGGGGAGTGCCCCGGGGTGTGGATGGCCTTGATCTCCAGGCCGCCCACGGTGAGCACCTGGTCGTCGTCCACGGTGTGAAAAGGGTTGTCCGGGTGGACATCCCGCCACAGCATCTCGTCGGCCGGGTGCAGCAGCACCGGGGCGTCGAGGGCCGCGGACAGTTCCGGGGCGACGGTGATGTGGTCGTTGTGGCCGTGGGTGCAGACGACGGCGACGACGTTGCGGCCGTTCACCGCCTCGATGATGGGCGCGGCGGTGTGGGCGGCGTCGAACACGATGACGTCCGTGTCGTCGCCGACGAGCCAGATGTTGTTGTCGACGTCCCAGGTGCCGCCGTCCAGGCTGAAGGTGCCGCTGGTGACGACGCGCTGGATGGCACTCATTTGAGGACCACCACCGAGCGCAGCACCTCGCCGCTGTGCATCTTGTGGAAGGCGTCCTCGATCTGGTCGAGCCCGATGCGTTCGGTGACGAACTTCTCCAGCGGGAGCCGGCCCTGCAGGTACAGGCTGATGAGGGTGGGGAAGTCGCGTTCGGGCAGGCAGTCGCCGTACCACGACGACTTCAGCGACCCGCCGTGGGAGAAGAAGTCGATCAGCGGCATCTCGAGGGTCATGTCGGGCGTCGGAACACCCACGAGGACAACGGTTCCGGCGAGGTCGCGGGCGTAGAACGCCTGCTTCCAGGTCTCGGGCCGGCCGACGGCGTCGATCACGACGTCGGCGCCGAAACCGTCGGTCAGGTCCTGGATGGTCTCGACGGCGTCGAGGTCGCGGGCGTTGATGGTGTGGGTGGCGCCGAACTCGCGGGCCCAGTGCAGCTTCTTGTTGTCGGTGTCGACGGCGATGATGCGCTTGGCGCCGACCAGGGCGGCGCCGGCGATGGCCGCGTCGCCCACGCCGCCGCAGCCGATGACCGCGACGGTGTCGTCACGCGTCACGCCGCCGGTGTTGATGGCGGCGCCGATGCCGGCCATCACGCCGCAGCCCAGCAGTCCGGCGACGGCCGGGTCGGCCTCGGAATCGACCTTGGTGCACTGGCGTTCGTGCACGAGGGTCTTGTCGGCGAAGGCCCCGATGCCCAGGGCGGGGGTCAGTTCGGTGCCGTCGGTCAGCGTCATCTTCTGGGTGGCGTTGAAGGTGTCGAAGCACAGGTGCGGGCGGCCGCGCTTGCAGGCGCGGCACTCGCCGCACACGGCGCGCCAGTTGAGGATGACGAAGTCGCCGGGGGCGACGTGGGTGACGCCCTCGCCGACCGACTCGACGGTGCCGGCGGCTTCGTGGCCGAGCAGGAAGGGATATTCGTCGTTGATGCCGCCCTCGCGGTAGGTGAGGTCGGTATGGCACACCCCGCAGGCGATGATGTCCACGACGACCTCACCGGGTCCGGGATCGGGGATGACGATGTCGACGAGCTCGATGGGCTGCTTCTTGGCCCGGGAAATCACACCACGCACTGTCTGACTCATGGCTATAACCTAATGCCTCCGGGAAGGGTTGGAATGGTGTCCATACAAATGTCTGGTCAACGGCGGCTCGGCCCCCGCCCATCGGCGCTGCGATGTGTGACAGGGTCGATGACGTGACCGCTCTCGAGCTGCTGGATTCCTGGCCGGTACCGAACGCCGCGGCGGCGGTCGTGTCGCCCGCCGGTGTGCTCGCCACGCACGGACCCGTCGACCGCGCGTTCCGGCTCGCGTCGGTGACCAAGCCTCTGGTGGCCCGCGCCGCGCAGATCGCGATCGAAGAGGGCGTCGTCGAGTTGGACACCCCGGCCGGCCCGCCCGGGTCGACGGTGCGCCACCTCCTGGCACACACCTCGGGTCTCGCGATGCAGACACCCGACGCCATCGCCGCGCCCGGCACGCGCCGCATCTACTCGAATGTCGGGTTCGCGGTACTGGCTCAGGTGCTGCAGCACGAGTCCGGCATCGAATTCGCGCAGTACCTGCGGGAAGCGGTTTTCGAGCCGCTGGGGATGAGCGATTCCGACCTCCCGGGCGCGGCCGAAACCGCCGGCTACGGCGCCTGGTCCACGGTGGCCGACCTGGCGGCATTCGCCGGTGACCTGCTGCGTCCCGCCCTGGTGTCGACGCCCATGCACGCCGACGCGATCTCGGTACAGTTCCCGGGTCTCGACGGGGTGCTGCCGGGATTCGGATCGCAGCGCCCGAACGACTGGGGTCTGGGTTTCGAGATTCGGGACGGCAAGCATCCGCACTGGACGGCGGCGGGCAACTCGGGCCGGACGTTCGGCCACTTCGGTCAGTCGGGGACGTTCCTCTGGGTGGATCCCGAAGCGGACCTGGCGCTTGTCGTGCTGACGGACCGCGATTTCGGGGACTGGACGCACGCCGTCTGGCCGGACGTGTCCGCCGCGGTCTTGCGCGAGTTCGCCTAGCGGACGACCCCGATCATGCTGTCGATCCAGCCGCGCGCGAAGAACAGCAGGAACCCGGCGGCGACGACCCACAGCAGCGGGCTGATCTCCTTGATGCGGCCCGACGCCGCACGCAGTACCGCCCAGGCGATGAAGCCGACGCCGATGCCGTTGGCGATCGAGTAGGACAGCGGCATGACGGCCACGGTCAGCACGACCGGCAGGGCCACCGAGAAGTCGGAGAAGTCGATCTCGCGGAGCACCGAGACCATCAGGGTGCCGACGATGACCAGCGCGGCGGCCGCGACCTCGGTGGGCACGATCTCCGTCAGCGGTGTCAAGAACATTGCGGCCAAGAACAATCCACCGGTCACCAGGCTGGCCAGACCGGTGCGGGCACCTTCGCCGATGCCGGTGCCCGATTCGACGAACACCGTGTTCGACGATGCCGACACCGCGCCGCCGACGACCGCGCCGGTGCCCTCGATCACCAGGGCGGACTGCAGGCGCGGGAAGTTGCCGTGTTCGTCGGACAGACCGGCCTGCCGGGACAGTCCCGTCATGGTGCCCATGGCGTCGAAGAAGTTGGTGAACAACAGCGTGAACACCAGCATGAGCGCGGCGATGGCGCCGATCCGGCCGAAGCTGCCGAAGTCCACGTGACCGATCAGGGACAGGTTGGGCACCGCGAACGGCGAACCGGACAGCGTCGGGACGGACAGGCTCCAGCCGCCGGGCTTTTCCGTCGCCGAGCCGAGGTGCCAGATCGATTCGATGATGGCGGCCAGCACGGTGCCCGAGATGAGGCCGATCAGGATGCCGCCGCGCACCTTGCGGGCCACCAGCACACCTGAGGTCAGCAGGGTGAACACGAACACCAGGGTCGGGATGGCTCGGACCGAGCCGGTGCCGCCGGCGCCCAGGCCCAGCGGGGGCGACGGGTGCCCGGTCGACGCGACGAAGCCGGCGTTGACCAGGCCGATGAACATGATGAACAGCCCGATGCCGGCGGTGATGGCCAGTTTCAGCGGCATGGGCACGGCATCGAAGATCATGCGCCGCAGGCCGGTGACGGCCATCGCGACGATGATGAGGCCTTCGATGACCACCAGCCCCATGGCTTCCGGCCACGTCAGGACGCCCACCACGGAGCTGGCCAGGAACGAGTTGATGCCGAGGCCGGCGGCGAACGCGAAGGGGAGGCGGGCGACGACGCCGAACAGGATCGTCATGGCGCCGGCCGCCAGTGATGTCACCGCTGAGACCTGGCCGAACGGGAGCTTGTGCCCGGCGATGTCTGCCGTGCTCGACAGGATGATGGGGTTCAGCACGATGATGTACGCCATCGCGATGAAGGTCACCGCGCCGCCGCGCAGTTCAGCAGCGACGGTCGAGCCGCGTGCGGAGATCTCGAAGAACCGGTCCAGGGCAGTCACGGCTTAGAAGATAGATGGCGCGCTGGTGTGCCGCGCGGGTGTTGGCGTCTGTTCGGCAATTGCCGGGATCGCCGACACCGAGTCGGCAACGCCCCTGATCGCGGTGCGATTCTGTGGCCGTCCTGAGAGATTGCGCGACAGACTAGCGCAACAGGGGTCTCAGGCGGCACAATAGACACGCACTAAACAACTGCAACATTTCAGCAACACCAGGTCGTTGGGGAAGACGTCCCTCGTGTAGCTGAAGGAGCAGATGATGCGTGCGTCGAACCAACTCGCCGACGCG
The DNA here is from genome assembly GCF_045310915.1 of Mycobacterium sp. SMC-17. Lineage (NCBI taxonomy): Bacteria > Bacillati > Actinomycetota > Actinomycetes > Mycobacteriales > Mycobacteriaceae > Mycobacterium > Mycobacterium sp. SMC-17. The sequence continues at coordinate 239,056 of NZ_JBJIAK010000001.1, forward strand.
ACGACGGGCGTGGTGTATATCCATGCCTCTCCCGCGGCGGTATGCCCGCATGTGGAGTGGGCACTTTCGTCGACTCTGTCGGCGCGGGCGAACCTCAAGTGGACGCCCCAACCCGCCATGCCCGGTCAGCTGCGCGCCATCACCAATTGGATGGGACCCGTCGGCACCGGAGCTCAACTCGCCAGCGCATTGCGCTCTTGGTCGGTGCTGCGCTTCGAGGTGACCGAGGATCCGAGCACCGGCGTCGACGGCCACCGCTGGTGCCACACCCCGACCCTGGGCCTGTGGAGCGGATCGATGAGCGCCAACGGCGACACCATGGTCGGCGAGCAGCGGCTGCGCGCGCTGATGGAGGGCGGCGCCGACATGCTCGCCGCTGAACTCGACACCGTGCTCGGCACCGCCTGGGACGAGGCGCTAGAGCCGTACCGCGGCGGCGGCGCCGAGGTCGGCGAGGTCAGCTGGCTGAACCGGGGCGTCGGCTAGTTCGACCGGTCCAGCGGCTGTCGCATCGACGCGAGCGTGCACACAGCTCGCCGAACCGGCGAGATTCGCGATCCACGTGCACCTTCGCGGTCGATAGAGTTCTACGCGCCGGATCCATCCCCGGCTAGCTGACCCGGTAGTGCTCCGGTTCGGGCTCGCTCAGCATGCTGGTGATGGTGGCGACGTCGAACGGCCACAGATCGATGGTGCCGCCTTCGCTGAAGTACCAGGAATTGCAGCCGGTGTTCCACACCGTCGGCTCCATGGCCTCGACTGCGGCGGCGTTGAATTCGTCGGTGGCCGCCTCGGTCACCTCGACCTCGTTGATCTCGCCACGCTCGAAACGCTTGAGCCACTTCACGATGTACCGCGCGGTGAGTTCCGCGGTGTACTGCAGCGAGATGGACCCCGTGGGTGAGTTCGGGCCCAGCACGGTGAACAGATTCGGGAAGCCGGGAATCGCGGTCATCCGGTAGGCGCGCGGGCCTTTGACCCAGGCGTCGTCCAGGGTGACGCCGTCGCGCCCCACCACCTGCATCGGGCGCATGTAGTTGTGCGCCTGAAAACCGGTGGCCAGCACGGCGATATCGATCCTGTGGTGCTCGCCCTCCGTGGTGCGGATGCCGGTGGGCGTGAACTCGGCGATGCGATCGGTGATCAGTTGGGCGTTGGGGGCCTTGATCGCCTGGTAGTACGTGCCCGACAGCACCTGCCGTTTGCACAGCGGCTGGTAGTCGGGCGTCAGCTCGGCACGCAACTTCGGGTCGCGGACCTGGGCCCGCAGGCTCAGTCGGGCGTACTGTTGCACCAGCTTGCGACGCCACGTCGGCTTGGTCACGATGTCGACGAGAACGCTCGAACCCCACAGTGGAATGCGTTCGGCGACAGCCTGATACAGCTGCGGCATGGCGCGCAGCAGCGCGGTGACGGCACCCAGCTGCGGCAGCTTCATCGGTGCCCACAGCATCCACTGCGGCGACCGGGCGAAGTGCAGCAGCCTGCCGGCCTCAGGCTGCAGCGCCGACGACACCTGCACGCCGGTCGACCCGGTGCCGATCACGGCGATGCGCTTGCCCGCGGTCTCGAGTTCGGGGTTCCACCGGGCGGTATGCACGACGGTGCCCTCGAAGGCGTCCATGCCGGGGATGTCCGGCGTGAAGGGGTGGTGCAGCACGCCCGTGGCACAGATGACGAAATCGGCTGTCAACGTCTCGTTCTCGGTCGTGACGGTCCAGGTGTGTTCGTCCTGGTTGTAGTGCAGCGCCGTGACCTCGGTGTTGAGGCGCAGGTGCTTGTCGAGCCCGAAGCGCTCGACGACGTCGCGGTGATACTCCTGAATCTCCTGGCCACCGGCCCAGATATGGCTCCAGTCGGGCTTGGGCGCGAAGGCGAACTGGTAGATGTGCGACGGCACATCACACGTCAGCCCGGGGTAGCGGTTCCAGTGCCACACCCCGCCGACGTCCGAACCCTTCTCCAGGATGGTGAAGTTGGTGAACCCGGCCTGCTGGAAGGTGTACGCGGAGGCGATCCCGGCGACGCCGGCGCCGATGATGACGATGCGCGGATCACGTGTGCTCATCAGGACTCCCAGGCTCGACGCACCGTGTTCGGTGCGGTGGTCATGGCGGATTCGAACGCCGCGCGCCGTTTGCCGCGCAGCATGAAGTTGGCACCCAGGCCGGCCAGATCGTCGGCATCCGGTTGGATCACGACGACCTCGATGCCGCGGGCCCGGGCGGTGGCGACTTCGGCATCCAGCACGGTGGACATCGGGCGGCGCAGCAGTCGGTGTTCGAGGATGCCGCCCAACCCTGGTGCGCGCACGCCGCTTTCGGAGGCCATCGGCGTGATGACGTAGATGAGGTCGGCGTCGTCAGGGCTGATGAGGTCGACCGACGCGGTGGACGCGGCGCCGCCGTCGACGAACTGGCGGTTGCCGATGCGCACCGGCGGCATCCAGCCAGGAACGGCCCACGAGGCACGGAGTGCTTCGCCCGCCGTGGCTTTCGGTGCGCCGGGGGCGCCGAAAGCCACCCGCTCGCCGCGCTGGTAGTCGAATGCCACCATGCGGGCGCCCGGGTGATCCAGCCAACCTGATTTGTCGGCGAAGCCAGATGCCAAGTGCTGCAGCCAGTCTGCGTTGCCGCGGCCGGTCGGTGCGATGCCGGTGACCGCGGCCAGGCCGTTCTGACTGCGCAGAAGTGCGGGGTTGAGCAGGCGGGGTGCCGGTAGGGGCGGCAGGCTCGGCGGCGTCGCCTCGATGTGCCGGCGCAGACGTTCGTCGGTACCGGTGCCGCGGTGCATCGCGACCAGGTCATCGACGGACGCGCCGCCGCCGAGCATCGTGACGATCTCGGCGCCCGCCGAGGTGCCCTGCAACACCGAGGCTTCCCGCGGGTCCCAACCGGTCTGCTCCTGCAATGCGTGCAGGGCCGCGACGATCCAGGCGCCGCCGATGGTCCCGCCGCAGCCGATGACGAGCGCCCGCTTCATCGGCGCGCTTCCGAGTTCGACTCGGCATCATGGTCTTTCGACTGCCGCTCGATCCGATCCAGGTAGGCCGACCGGCCGACGGGGTCGAGGGCGGTCAGGGCGCGGCGATCGTCGATGAGCGCGCGTGCCGCACGCTGGACGAACTCCGGCACCAGCGCGTCGACCAGGGCCCAGCCGGGTGCCACCCATGCGGGCGCCGAGGTCCGGGCAGCCTTGGTGCGCAACGTCTTCAGCACGGCCTGCGCGACATCTTCCGGATCGACCGTCGGCATGCCGCCGCCGAGTTGGACGCCAGAGGACAGTTCGGTGCGGACTGCTGACGGCAGCACCGCGCACACCGTGACGCCCGTCTTGGCGTATTCGGCCCTCGCCGCCAGCGACGCCCCGACGGCGGCGAACTTGCTGGCGTTGTAGGTCACCATGCCCGGGACGGGAATCATGCCCGCCATCGATGCGATGTTCACGACATGGCCGCTGCCGCGCGTGATCATCAGCGGGATCACGGCACGCATCCCGTTGAGCACGCCCCGGACGTTGACGTCGAGGATCAGGTCGGTCGTGGCCTCGGCTTCGGACTCGAAAGCGCCCAGCGGCATCACGCCGGCGTTGTTGATAAGGATGTCGATGCGGCCGGACTCCTTGATCACCTGCCCCACGAACTGGTCCCAGGAGTCACGCCGGGTGACATCGAGGCGCGCGCTGCGACATCGGGGGATTCTGCGGGCCGTCTGCTCGGCGATGTCGGCGTCGACGTCGCCGATCCACACGGTGGCGCCGTGCTGAGAGAACAGCTCGGCGGTCTTGGCGCCGATGCCCCTGGCACCTCCGGTGATGATGACTGTGGCGCCGTCAAGTGACATGGCGCGTCGTGCTAGCTGCATCGATAGCCTCGAATCTGCTGGTAGGAGCCTTGCTGGCTCGTTCGAATACTCACGGTATCCGAATTCTCCGAGTAAAGCCAGTACTCCTGGTATCGCAAACCATTAATATCAACGCATGCCGCGATTGACCAGGGTGCAGCGTCAGGAACAGACGCGTGCCGAACTGCTCGACGCGGCGAAGGCCCGGTTTCTCGAGCACGGCTACGCCTCCACGAGCCTCGAGGACATCGCCGACGACGCCGGCTATAGCAAGGGCGCGGTGTATTCGAACTTCGGCAGCAAGCCGGTCCTGTGCCGGGAAGTGCTCGAGGCCATCCACCGCGAGAAGTTCGCCGAGATGTCAGAGCTGGCGATGTCGGATGCCGATGTGCCGAGCCGCGTCGAGGCGGTGAACGCCTGGCTGGAACGGACCGCCGGCGACGTGGGCTGGACGATGCTCGAACTCGAATTCGTGGTGCTGTCGCGCAACGATCCCGAGCTGGGGCAGATGGTCACGGACCTGCGCAACGAAGCCGCTCAGATGGTCGTCGACGTATTACGTTCGCTCGCGGTCGATTTGGGGCTCGGTGAAGAGCAGATGGTCGCCGCCGGGGTGATCGACAGCTTCGACGACATCGGCAACCTGTTCCTCAGCGCCGGCATCGGGCTCGGGATTCAGCGTGCCGTCGATCCGACACTGCCGGCCCGGCCGGTCACCGGCGCCATCACCCGGTTGATGAATCTGCTTGCGCTGCTTGCCGCTACGCAGGACTGAGGACCGCCGGACTACGGAACCAGGACCCGCAGCGCGTTCGGCACCGCGGACACCGTCACCGGCAGCGGGCACACGTATTCGCCGTCGGCATAGGCGTTGATGCCCGGCACGTCGATGGTGACGGTGCGGGCCCGCCGCGTGGTCACCTCGTCGAGGTGGACATGCGTGCCCTTGAACACCGTGGGGAACAGCCGGATCAGTTTGGTGCGCGACGCCGAGGCCGCCATCGTGACATCGAGCAGGCCGTCGCCCAGGTCGGCGCCCGGGCAGATCAGCATGCCGCCGCCATAGCTCTTGCCATTGCCGAAAGTCGCCAGTGTCACGGGGATTTCTTGCTCGGGACCGCCGTCGAAACTGACCCGCGCCGTGTGCAGCCGCAACTGCGACAGCTCGACGAGCATGGCCGCGTTGTAGCGCATCCGGCCCCGCGGCCACGTCATCCGGTTGGCGCGATCGGTGACCAGCGAGTCGAAGCCCGCCGACATCACTGTGCCGAACCAGCGGACGGTGCCGTCGGCGCCTTCGATCCGGCCGAGGTCGATGGTGCGGGTGCGGCCCGTCGCGATGATGTCGGCGGCGGCTTCCGGGTCGTCCCGCGGAATCCCGAACTCGCGGGCATGGTCATTGCCGGTGCCGGCGGGGATGATGCCGAGCGGCACGTCGCCCTGCGCAAGTGCCTGCAGCGCAAGGGAGATGATGCCGTCACCGCCGGCCACCACGACCGCGTCGGTGCCGTGGTCGAGTGCCTCGTCGAGCAGTTGGCGGGCATGGGCGGCGTCGGACCCGATCAGCTCGACCACGTCGACTCCGCGGCGTTGCAGCCGCACGACGGCGCGCTGCGCCGCCGCCGAGCCGCGTCCCTGGCCCGAGGCGGGGTTGGTCAGCAGGGTGACTCTCACGGGATCAGCTTGCCCGGGTTGAGGATTCCGCCGGGGTCGAGCACGTTCTTGACGGCGCGCAGTACCTCGACGCCCAGGTCGCCGACCTCGGCCGTCATCCACGGCTTGTGGTCGGCGCCGACGGCGTGGTGGTGGGTGATGGTGGCGCCGCAGCGCACCATGGCCTCGGACGCCGCGGTTTTCGCCGCGCGCCACTGCTCGATGGGGTTGCCGCGCTGGCCGGCCACGACCGTGAAGTACAGCGAGGCGCCGGTGGGGTAGACGTGCGAGATGTGGCACATCACCAAAGCCGGTGTGCCGCTTTCCTGTAGCGAGCTGGTGAGGGCCTCGGTGACGGCCGCCTTCAGCGCCGGCACGTTGGACCACGTCGTCGCGGTCTCCAAGGTCTCGCACAGGGCGCCGGCCGTGAGCAGTGAGTCGCGTAGGTACGGGGCGCCGAACCGGCCGTGCTGCCAGGCGCGGGCCGGGGCCTCGCCGAGCGACGTGCCACCCTGAGCGGCCAGCAGCGCACGCGTCTCGTCGTGACGGCTCTCGGTGTGCGCGGCCGTGCCTTCGAACAGCGTGATGGCCAGGCAGCCACCGGTGATGGTCTGCTCGCCGATGCTGTCGGTGGTGGCCAGGTTGATGCCGGTCTCCACCTCATCGGACAGGCGGATGACCGTCGGGCCGGTCCCGGTCTGCACGACGGCGCGCAAAGCCGCTGCGCCGGTGGCGAAGTCGGGGAAGGACCACGCCTCGTAGCGGGTGGTCTCGGGCACGGGGTGCACGCGCACCCGCACCCGGGTGATGACGCCGAAGGTGCCCTCCGAGCCGACGATCAGCTGTCGCAGGTCGGGCCCGGCCGCCGACGCGGGGGCGCGGCCCAGGTCCAGGACGCCGGCCGGGGTGACGACGGTGAGTCCGCGCACCATGTCGTCGAACCGGTTGTAGCCGGCCGAGTTCTGCCCCGACGACCGCGTCGCGGCGAACCCGCCGATGGTCGCGAATTCGAAGCTCTGCGGGAAGTGGCCGAGCGAGAAGCCCTCGGCGCCAAGGAGTTCCTCGGCCTGCGGGCCGGTGACGCCGGCCTCGAGCTCGGCCTCGCCGGATTCCTTGTCGAGTGCGACCAGGCGGTCCAGGCGGCGCAGGTCCAGCGATACGACGGCGCTGAAGCCGTTCCGGATCGGGTCGAGTCCGCCGACGACACTGGTGCCACCGCCGAACGGGACGACCGCGATGCGGTGTTCGGTGCAGTGCTGAAGCACCCGGGCGATCTCGTCCTCGGAGCCGGGCAGCAGGATCGCGTCCGGTGCATCCTGCTCGCCGGTGTCCTTGCGGCGCAACAGGTCCAGCGTCGACTTGCCGCCGGCCCGCAGCAGGCGGTCGTGATCGTCGGTGCGGCAGAACTCGTCGCCGACGATCGCCGCGAGTGCAACGCGGTCGCTGTCCGCCAGGGCGGACGGGCGCAACGTGACCTGGTCGGCTTCGAGCTCGTCGGCCGGCGTCGCGTCGATGCCCAGGGCCGCCGTCAGTAGGCCGCGGATGCCGTCGGACAGGGGCTTGGCTGCAGCGGGGTCACCCCAGGCGTTCCACTTCATCGGCGGTTCGAGGTGGTCACGTGTCGCGGTCATGCGTTACAGTATTACACATGATGTCAATCAGTAACGATGAAGCTCGGGATTCCCTGGATGCCCGAATCATCGACGCTGCGGCTGACTGCGTGATCGCCTTCGGGGTGGATCGCGTGACGCTGGCCGAGATCGCACGTCGCGCCGGTGTCAGCCGGCCCACGGTGTACCGCCGCTGGCCGGACACGCAGGCGATCCTCGCGGCACTGCTGACGGCAAGAATCACCAACGCGCTCAACAAGGTTGCCGTCGATGGCGCTGACCGCGAGGCGATCGTCAAACGCATGGTCGGCATGGCCGAGCGGCTGCGCGCCGACGAAGCCATCATGTCCGTCCTGAGCAGCGCACCCGCGCTGGCGATGGTCTACATCTCGCAGCGCATGGGTACCAGCCAGCAGATCCTGCTGGAAGTGCTGGCCGGCGCGCTCGTCACGGCGCAGGCCGACGGCAGCGTCCGCCCCGGAGACCCCAGGCAACTCGCCGCCATGTGTCTGCTGATTGTCCAGTCCGCCATCCAGTCGGCGCAGATGGTCGCGCCTGTCCTCGACGTTGCCGCGCTGGACATCGAACTTGCTCACTCCCTGAACGGATACCTGAAGCCATGACCAGCAGTGCCCTCAATGCCGCCCGCCGCAGCGCCGAGCTGACGGCGCTGGCCGACGGCGAGACCGTCGACGTCGTCGTCATCGGCGGCGGGATCACCGGCGCGGGCATCGCGCTGGACGCCGCAACCCGGGGACTGTCGACGGTGCTCGTCGAGAAGCACGACCTGGCGTTCGGCACCAGCCGGTGGAGTTCCAAACTCGTGCACGGCGGCCTGCGCTACCTGGCGACCGGCAACGTGGGCATCGCCCGGCGCAGCGCCATCGAGCGCGGCATCCTGATGAGCCGCAACGCCCCGCACCTCGTGCACGCCATGCCGCAACTCGTGCCGCTGCTGCCCGAGATGAACCGGGCCTCAAGGGCTTTGGTGCGTGCCGGATTCATCGCCGGCGACGGCCTGCGCCGGCTGGCCGGTACATCGGCGTCGATCCTGCCGCGGTCGGGACGGGTCGACGCGGCCCGCGCGGCGGAGTTGGTGCCCGCGGTGCGCCGCGACGGACTCGACGGCGCGTTGCTCGCCTACGATGGCCAACTCATCGACGACGCCCGTCTGGTCACCGCGGTGGCGCGCACCGCCGCCCAGCATGGCGCCCGCATCCTGACCCGGGTGGCGGCGTCCGACGCCACCGGCACCTCGGTGCGGCTGACCGACCAACTCACCGGGGAAACTTTCGATCTGACGGCGCGCGCGGTGATCAACGCCGCCGGCGTGTGGGCCGGTGAGCTCGACGGCGCGATCAAGCTGCGGCCCAGCCGCGGCACCCACCTGGTGTTCGACGCCGCGGCGTTCGGCAATCCGACTGCGGCGCTGACGGTTCCGATCCCGGGCGAGCTCAACCGGTTCATCTTCGCCATGCCCGAACAGCTCGGCCGCGTCTACCTCGGCCTCACCGACGAGGACGCGCCCGGCCCCATTCCCGATGTGCCGCAACCGACTCCGGCCGAGATCACGTTCCTGCTCGACACCGTCAACACCGCGCTGGCGACGAGCCTGGGGCCGGACGACGTCCTGGGTGCCTACGCCGGGCTGCGGCCGCTGATCGACACCGGCGAGGGCAACACCGCCGACGTCTCCCGCGATCACGCCGTCGTCGAGTCCGGCAGTGGCGTGCTCAGCGTCATCGGTGGCAAGCTCACCGAATACCGGTACATGGCCGAGGATGTGCTGAACCGGGCGGTGTCGCTGCGTGGGCTCGGAGCAGGGGAGTGCCGGACACGGAACCTGCCCCTTGTTGGCGCTCCGGAGAACCCCGTGTCGGTGGATCGTGTTGCGCCGCTGCCGGAGTCGCTCGTGGCGCGCTACGGCGCCGAGGCGCCGAACGTGTTCGCCGCCGCCGCGTGCGACCGTCCCACCGAGCCGGTGGCCGACGGCATCGACGTCACCCGTGCCGAATTCGAATACGCCGTCACGCACGAAGGTGCGCTCAGCGCCGACGACATCATCGACCGCCGGACCCGGATCGGGCTCGTCGACGCCGACCGCGACCGCGTCGCCGCGGTGGCGCAGGAGTTCATCTAGCTGCCGGATCGGCGGCGTTGGAATCAGCATGATTCTGACGGAATCGCAGGCACGTCCGGTGGTCACGCCTGTCGCGGCGCCGGGATCCGAGGCAACGGCAGTTCCCGGTGACGGCGCTTGGCTCTAGATTCCGGAGAGAAGTCTGCATTCGCCACTGCTCTTCTCGTGTGGTGGCATCACGTTCCCGGGAGTTGAGACATGCCTGTTCTGACCACGACCACTCGCAACGGCAGTCGCGTCGAGTTCTCGCTGTAGACCGATGGCAATCACCCTGCACTGGTTCCTGCCGACCAACGGTGACTCGCGCACCGACCTGAGTCTCGGCAACGCGGTCGGTGGCGCAGGCAGCCGGGCCGACGCCTTCGGCGCGGATCGGGCTCCCGACCTCGACTACCTCAGCCTGGTGGCCGGCGCCGCGGAGAAACTCGGGTTCACCGGGGCGCTGACCCCGACGAGTAGCTGGTGTGAGGACGCCTGGGTGTTCACGGCAGCGCTGACGCAGCGGACCGAACACTTCAAGTACCTCGTGGCCTTCCGGCCGGGGCTGCAGGCCCCGACCCTGGTCGCCCAGGCCGCCGCCACGTACCAGCGCATCTCGCGAAACCGATTGCTGCTCAACGTCGTCACCGGCGGTGATGACATCGAGCAGCGCCGCTTCGGCGACTACCTCGGCAAGTCCGAGCGCTACGAGCGGGCCGCCGAGTTCCTCACGATCTTCCGGCAGCTGTGGTCCGGCAAGCCGGTCACCTTCACCGGCAAGCACCTGTCCGTGGAGAACGCGACGATCATCCCGGCCGAGACCTGGCCGGACATCTACCTCGGCGGCTCGTCGGCCGAAGCGCTGGAAGTGGCCGCCGAACACGCCGACGTGTACCTGACGTGGGGTGAGCCACCCGCTCAGGTCGCGGAGAAGCTCGACGCCGTGCGCCACCAGGTCAAGAACCTGGGCCGAGCGCGGCGGGCGGCCGGGGAACTGCGGTTCGGTATTCGTTTGCACGTCATCAGCCGGCCCACCGAAGAAGAGGCGTGGGCGCAGGCCAACAAACTGCTGGCGGGCCTCGATCCCGAGAGCATCAAGCGCGCCCAGCAGGTGCAGCGCAGCTCGCAGTCCGAGGGGCAGCGCCGGATGTCGGCCCTCCACGGCGGTCGGACCGACAACCTGGAGGTCTCGCCCAACCTGTGGGCCGGTATCGGTCTGGTCCGTGGCGGCGCCGGCACCGCACTGGTCGGCAGTCATGAGCAGGTCGCCGACCGCATCGCCGAGTACCACGAGCTGGGCCTCGACGAGTTCATCCTGTCCGGGTATCCGCATCTGGAAGAGGCCTTCAGCTTTGGCGAGGGCGTCATCCCGATCCTGGCGGAGCGCGGCCTACTCGCTGATCGGCGCTCCTGAGACATGGCCCGCACCCGGGCTCCCCGGAGCCACGCCGACGTCGTCGCCGTCGCGGAAGAGTTCGCGGCATCGGTGAAGCCCGGTGCGGCAGAACGTGATCGGGCCGGTGCGGTACCCCGCGCCGAAGTGGCCGAGTTCGACAAGCTGGGCCTGCCGGCCATCACGGTGCCGATCGACGACGGGGGAGACGGGCTCGGGCCGCGCACGCTGGCCGAGGTCATCAGGATCGTCGCGGCCGCGGATCCCGCGCTGGCACAGACGCCGCAGGGTCACTACCTGGCCGTGGACATCCTGCGCCTGCTCGGCACACCACTGCAGCGGGCCCGAATCCTGCCGGCTGTCGTCGACGGCGCGCGCATCGCCCCGGTGCTCGCCGAGCGCGGCGGTCACCATGCCCAGGACCTCAAGACGCGCCTGGTCAAGGACGGTGCGCGGTGGCGGCTCGACGGCACCAAGTACTACTGCACCGGTGCCATCACGTCGCGGTGGCTGGCGGTCAGCGCGCTCGATCCCGCCGACCGTCTCGTGCTGGCCTTCGTCGAACGTGACGCCCCCGGGGTGTCGATCGACGAGGACTGGGCCGCCATGGGGCAGCGCTCGACCGTGAGTGGCACCACCACGCTGGACGGTGTTGCCGTCGACGGCGACCTGGTGGTGCCCTACTGGTCGGCGTTCGAAAAGCCGCAACTGCTCGGTGCCCGCGCCCAGCTGGTCCACACGGCCATCGAAGCCGGTATTGCGGAAGGCGCCCTGGCCGATGCCGCCGAGTTCGTCCGCACCCGCAGCCGCCCGTTCTTCGAGGCGGTGCGCTACGGCGGGGCCAAGGCCGCGAGCGATGATCCGCACATTCTGCTGCGGTTCGGTCAGCTCGCCACCCGGACGCGGGCGTCGACCCAGCTGTTGCGTTGGGCCGCAGGCGAACTCGAAGACATCGGGCTCGACGTCGCCGATCCCGACGCCGCCGCGCACGGCTCGATTGCGGTCGCGCAGGCCAAGGCCTTCGCCAGTGACGTGGCCGTCGACGTCGCGAGTCAGCTGTTCGCGTTGACCGGTGCGAGCGGCACCGACCGCCGCCATGACCTCGACCGGCACTGGCGCAATGCGCGGACCCACAGCGTGCACGACCCCGTCGACTGGAAGTACCACCACATCGGCGCGTGGGAGCTCTCCGGTGTCGCACCGCCCAATCACGGGCAGATCTGAACCACTTGCGATCCGGGCGATTCTGAATCTTCGGACGCCGTCCGGTGCCCGATACCGTCGACAGATGTCCGCGAATCTGGAAGAGGCACAGGTCGATTCGCCCCCGCGGAAGTCGCAGCCGTTCAAACCGGCGTTGTTCGTGGCGGTGACGGCGGGGCTGGGGTACGGCTTCGACTCCTACGCCGTGAACATCTACGGCCTGGTCCTGCCCGAGATCAAGAAGACCCTGCAGATCACCGAGGCCCAGGCCGGGTACATCGGGTCGATCTTCCTGGTGGGCTACACCATCGGCACCATCGGTTTCGGTATCGCCGCCGACCGGTGGGGCCGCAAGACGACGCTCGGTGCGTCGATCCTGCTCTACGGCATCACCACGGCACTGGCGGGCATCACCACCAATCTGGCCGCGTTCACGGGCCTGCGTTTCCTCACCGGTGTGGGCGGCGCCGGCGAGCTGGCGGTGGGCGCGCCCTATACCGCCGAGGTGTGGCCGACCAAGACCCGGGCGATCGGGGTGGGCGGGGTGATCTTCTCGCTGTTCTCGCTCGGTTACGTCCTCGCGGCCGCCGTCGCACTGGTGCTGGTGCCGCGGTTCGGCTGGCAGGCATCGTTCATCGTGGCCATCGTCCCGGCCATCATCTTGTTCCTTGTCCGCCAGGGCATCACGGAATCGCCGCGCTACACCGAGGTCAACGAGACGCGGAAGCGGGACGGCATCCCGCGGGCGAAACTCTGGCAGCTACCCGGCGTGCGGCGCCGGCTGGTCGTGGGCTGGCTGATCTACACGGCCAACGCGGTCGGCTACTGGGGCTCGACGCTGTTCCTCACCACCTACATCGTCAAGCGTTTCCATGCCTCCACCACCGATGCGATTCGCTACGCCCTGGTGTTCTTCCTGCTGCAGGTCGTCTTCGTCTTCATCGGCACCGCGCTGGCCGACCGGTTCGGGCGCCGGCCCTCGGCGATCCTGGGCGCCGTCATCGAGGCCGGTTCGGCGATCCTGGCGGCCACGTCGGATTCGCTTGCCGAATACCAGGTCTACGGCGCCATCTCCATTGCCACCCTCGGCTGGCTCTGGGGTGTCGGGGACGCGTACATCTCCGAGCTGTTCCCAACCGTGCTGCGCGGCACCGGCTTTGGCGTCGCCGTCGGCGGCGGCCGCATCGTGTCGATCGCCGCGCCGACCGTCGTCGGCTGGGCCATCGGTCATTACGGCGTGCAGACGCCCTATCTGGCGCTGTCCGCCATCTGGCTCCTGACCGTGATCGGTTACCTGTTCGGGCCAGAGACCAAGGGCAAGGAGTTGGACGACCTTGCCGACGAGGCGCTGCTGGCGCGCGCCTGACTACGCCTGCTGGGCGAGCAGCAGGTCACGGATCGGCGAGCGCGTGTGTCGCTGCCACATGGCCTGCACCGGCACCAGTAGCGGCGGCTGGAGGTCGACGACCGTCACCCGGCCGTCCAGCACCGGCCCCACCGGATGCGTGACGAACGCCACCGCGCCCGTCGTCAACGGCGCGGCCACGGTGGCCGCGCCCTGTACGCGACTCACGACATAGTCCGGCTCGAATCCGGCGCGGCGGCAGGCGCCGAGCAGCAGGTCGCTGTAGTACGACGCGCCGGGCGGTGCCCAGAGTGCGATGCGTTCGTCGGTCAGGTCGGTGAGGTCGACGGCGTCGCGCCCCGCCAAGGGGTGCGAACTCAGCACCGCCACGCGCACCGCGTGATAGCCCAGCACCGCGGTGGCGAGGTCACGGTCCGGCACCACGCCACGGCGCAGGGCGAGCTGGATCGAGCCGTCGAGCAGCGCGGGGGACAGCTGATCCGGAAACATCTGGCGGAACGTGAACGACACGTCGTGGTAGGCATCGATCACCGGCTCCAGCAGTGCGTACACCTCGACGCTCTCGAGCGCCGGGGTGTGCCCGACGACGTAGTTCTCCCGCGCGGCGCTGGCCGCGCGCTGCACGTGGTCGGTGACGGTGTGGGCGGCGGCCAGGAGGGTGCGCGCATCGCTGTGCAGTTGCCGGCCTGCCGGCGTCAAGGTGACCCGGCGGCCGTCCCGGTCGAAAAGCGTTGCGCCCAGCTCTTTTTCGAGCTGGCGGATCGAGCTGCTGAGCGCCTGCTGGCTCAGGTGCAGCTGGTCGGCGGCGCGGGTGAAGCCGCCCGCGTCGGCGACCGCGAGGAAGTGCTGCAGCCGGCGCAGATCGGGATACGGCCTGGTCATGCCGACTACCCTAACTACAACCATTGCTTGTGGATAGGTAGAAAAGTTTCGTTTCTAATTGTGGTCCGCCGTGGCTAGCGTGGGCCACATGAGCAATCTCGAAGGTAAAACAGCAGTCGTCGCCGCCGGAGCCAAGAACCTGGGCGGCCTGATCAGCACCACCCTCGGCGCCCGCGGCGTCAACGTCGCGGTGCACTACAACAGCGCGGCCACCGAGGCCGACGCCGATCAGACCGTTGCCGCCATCGAGTCCGCCGGCGCGAAGGCCATCAAGGTTCAGGGCGACCTGACCGTTCCCGGCAACGTGGAGAAGCTGTTCGACGCGGCGGTCGAGGCGTTCGGCGGCGTCGACATCGCGATCAACACCGTCGGCAAGGTGCTGCGCAAGCCGATCGTGGAAACCACTGAGGCCGAATACGATTCGATGTTCGACATCAACGCCAAGGCCGCGTACTTCTTCCTGCAGCAGGCGGGCCGCCGGCTCAACGACGGCGGATCGGTGATCACCATCGTGACGGCGCTGCTCGCGGCGTTCACCGATGGTTACAGCACCTACGCCGGCGCCAAGAGCCCCGTCGAGCACTTCACCCGCGCCGCCGCGAAAGAGTTCGCGGCGCGCGGGATCAACGTCAACAACGTGGGTCCGGGGCCCATGGACACGCCGTTCTTCTACGGCCAGGAGACCCCGGAGCGCGTGGAGTTCCACAAGTCGCAGGCGATGGGCGGCCGGCTGACCCTCATCGAGGACATTGCCCCGCTGGTCGTGTTCCTCACCGACGAGGGCCACTGGATCACCGGCCAGACCATCTTCGCCAACGGCGGCTACACCACGCGGTAGTGGCCGAAAGCTCAGCGGCGCCAGAACAAGTGGTGGATGACGCCGCTGGAGCTGGGCACCACGTCGCAGTGGTACCGGTCGAGCAGCTCGTCGGGGGACTCCCAGAGTCGTGAGCCCTCGCCGAGCGTCACGGTGGGGGACACCACGATGTGCAGGGTGTCGATCAGGTCGGCGTCGAGGAACTCCCGGACCGTCGTGGCCCCGCCGCCGATGCGAATGTCCTTGCCCTGCGCGGCCTCTCGGGCCAGTTCCAGCACCTCGGCGGGGGTCGCGTCGACGAAGTGGAATGTGGTGTCCGACAACGTGAACGACGGCCGCAGGTGGTGCGTCATCACGAAAACCGGGGTGTGGAACGGCGGTTCGTCGCCCCACCAGCCCTGCCAGTCGAGCCGCGCCGGCCCGCGGTAGGGGCTGAACTTGCCCGCGCCCATGATCTCGGCGCCGATGTTGTGGTGGAAGTCGCGCACGAGGTGGTCGTCAAGGCCGCGGGTGCCGCCCGGATCGGTGCGGTTGGGCCAGCTGGCGGTGGCGCCGGCCCAGGCGAACATGGTGCCCGGGTCGGCGTGGCCGAAGGGCCGCTCGAAACTCTGCCCGACACCGGCACCGAAGCCGTCCGCCGAGACGTTGAAGTTCTGCACTTTCACCAGTTGCGTCATGTGCGTGTTGACCTCCGGGGTTGGCGAAATTCATCGCGGACAAACAAAACTGCCCCTCGTCCTAAGGAGAGGGGCAGTTTTGTGGTTTGTCGCGTGATTACAGCGCGATGTTCTTGTGGCGACCGCGGCGGGCCGGGGCCTCGGCGAGGGCCTGGGTGATCTTGGACCGGGTGTGGGCCGGGTCGATCTTCTCGTCGACGACGCCGATCTCGATGGCCGAGTCGACGCCACCGGCGATCTTCTCGTGCTCGAGGGCCAGTTCCTCGTGCAGGGCCTCACGCTCGGCGGCGTCCTCGACGGCGGCCAGCTTGCGCTTGTGCAGGATGCCGACGGCGGCCTTGGCGCCCATGACGGCGACCTCGGCGTCCGGCCAGGCGAACACCTTCGTCGCGCCCAGCGACCGCGAGTTCATGGCGATGTACGCGCCGCCGTAGATCTTGCGGGTCACCAGCGTGACGCGGGGGACGACGGCCTCACCGAACGCGTGCAGCAGCTTGGCGCCACGGCGCACGACGCCGCCCCACTCCTGGTCGACACCGGGCAGGTAGCCGGGGACGTCGACCAGAACGATCAGCGGGATGCCGAAGGCGTCGCACAGCCGCACGAAACGTGCTGCCTTCTCGGCGCTTTCGGAGTTCAGGCAGCCGCCCAGACGCAGCGGGTTGTTGGCGATGACGCCGACGGAGCGACCGGCGAGGCGGCCCAGGCCGACCACGATGGACGGCGCCCACTTGGACTGGAACTCTTCGAACGGCACGCCCTCGTCGAGCAGGGCCTCGACGATCGGGTGCACGTCGTACGCGCGACGCGCCGACTCGGGCATGAGGGCCTTGATGTCGGTGTCGCCGGCCTCGGCCTTGGTGCGGTCGAAGTGGCCCTGCTGGCTGAACAGGCCGACCAGGCGACGGCCGCGCTCGTAGCAGTCGAGTTCGTCGTCGGCGACGATGTGGCACACGCCGGACTTCTTGTGGTGGGTGTCGGGGCCACCGAGCGAGACCATGTCGACGTCCTCACCGGTGACGCTGCGGACGACGTCCGGGCCGGTGACGAAGACGCGGCCCTCGGGGGCCATGACGATGACGTCGGTCAGGGCGGGGCCGTAGGCGGCACCACCGGCGGCGAAGCCGACTACCAGCGAAATCTGCGGGATGTAGCCCGAGGCCCGGATCATGGCCTCGAAGACCTGGCCGACCGCGTGCAGCGCGCGCACACCCTCGGCGAGGCGGGCGCCACCGGAGTGCCAGATGCCCACGATGGGGGCCTGCTCGTCGATGGCGGTGTCGTAGGCGCGGACGATGTGCGCGCAGCCGTCAACGCCCATGGCACCACCCATGACGGTGCCGTCGGTGGCGAACGCGATGGTGTGCACGCCGTTGACGGTGCCGGAGGCGGCCAGGACGCCCGACTTGTCGCGCTCGTGCAGCGGCTTGACGCTGCCCGGGTCGAAGAAGGTCGAGAGCCGCAGCAGCGGGTCGCGAGGATCAAGTGATTCGGCGGCCGTCGCCTCAGGTGCCAGGGTCGTCATTCTCTAATCTCCTTGATCTCGCGGTATGCGCTTCGTCGCTCAGTACCGGCCGAATGCGAGTGCGACGTTGTGTCCGCCGAACCCGAACGAGTTGTTGATCGCGTACTTGTAGTCGCCCTGCCGCGGAGCCTTGGAGACCACATCCAGATCGATCTCCGGATCCAGGTTGTCCAGGTTCAGTGTGGGCGGAATTACGCCGTCGCGCAGCGCGAGCACGGTGAGGATGGACTCCACCGCACCAACTGCACCCACCGAGTGGCCCAGCGCCGACTTGGGGGCGTACACCGCCGGCCGGTGGCCCTTCATGGCGTTGTTGATGGCCACGCCCTCGGCGACGTCACCGACGCTGGTGCCGGTCGCGTGCGCGTTGACGTGGTCGATGTCGGACGGCACGAGCCCGGCCAGTTCGATGGCCCGGGTCATGGCGTAGCCGGCCTGCTCACCGTTGGGGTCCGGCGCCACGATGTGGTAGCCGTCCGAGGTGACGCTCGCGCCCATCAGGCGGGCCAGAATGTTGGCGCCGCGGGCCTTGGCGTGTTCCTCGGTCTCGAGCACCAGCATGGCGCCACCCTCGCCGAACACGAAGCCGTTGCGGTCGCGGTCGAACGGGCGGCAGGCACCGGCCGGGTTGTCGTTGGTGTTGGACAGCACGATGCGCATCTGGGCGAACCCGGCGATCGGCACTGCCTCGATCTTGGTTTCGACACCGCCGGTGATGGCGACGTCGGCCTCGCCCAGCACCAGCTGGCGCCAGGCGTTGGCGATGGCTTCGGACCCGGACGCGCAGGCCGAGATCAGGGTGGACACCCCGGCCTTGGCCTTGCGCTCCAGTCCGACAGCGGCCGCCGCCCCGTTGGGCATGTACATCTGCACGACCAGCGGCGAAACCGCTCGCAGGCCGCGCTCGCGCATGCCGTCGTAGGCGAAGACCAGTTCCTCGGTCGAGCCGAGGCCGGTGCCGATCGACACCATCAGTCGTCGGGGGTCAACGTCCGGCGAGCCTGCGTTTTCCCAGACTCGCCGGCCGATGACCGTCGACATTTTCTGCAGATATGACAGCCGACGCAGTTCGACGCGCGTCAGTTCACTGTCGAAATCCTCGTGCAGATGCCCACCGATACGGACGGGAAGGTCGTACTTCTCGATGAAGTCATCTTCGAGAAGACGGATCCCGCTCTGCCCGTCAAGGAGCTTCTGCCACGTGGTTTCGGCATCGGTCGCCAGGGCAGTCGTCATGGCTACACCAGTGACGACCACATTGGGGAGACCATTCCCCGTTGACAACCTCTGTGCGGTTACCCCTGCCATTACTGCTCAATGTCCCTTCGACTTAATAACGCCCAAAGGCCAGGGCGACATTGTGTCCACCGAACCCGAACGAGTTGTTGATGGCGTACTTGTAGTCGCCATAACGAGGCTCGCCCGCAACAACATCGAGATCGATGGCGGGATCCGGCGTCTCGTAGTTGAGCGTCGGGGGGATGACCCCGTCGCGCAACGCGAGCACCGTCAACACGGACTCCAGCGCACCGACCGCACCGATGGAGTGGCCGAGCGCCGACTTCGGCGCGTACACCGCGGCGTTCTGACATCCGGCGACGCGGATGGCATTGGCCTCGGCGGTGTCACCGATCGGGGTGGCAGTGCCGTGGGCATTGACGTGGTCGATGTCCTTGGCGTCCAGCCCCGCGGTCTCCAGTGCACGCTTCATCGCGGCACCGGCGCGCACGCCGCCGTCTGCCGGGGCCACCATGTGGAACGCGTCCGAGGTGATACCGGCACCCAGCAGGCGGGCGATCGGCTTGGCGCCACGCGCCAGCGCGTGCTCTTCGGTCTCGATGATCATCATCGCGCCGGCTTCACCGAACACGAAGCCGTCACGATCCTTGTCGAACGGCCGCGACGCACCCGCGGGATCGTCGTTGCGGGTCGACATGGCGCGCATCATCGAGAACGCCGCGATGGGCAGTGCCTCGATGCCGCCTTCCACGCCACCGACGACGGCGAAGTCCGCGTCGCCCATGACGATCTGACGCCAGCCGTGGGCGATGGCCTCAGAACCCGACGAGCACGCCGACACCGGGGTGATGACCCCGGCGCGGGCGCCCAGCTCCAAGCCGGCGACCGCAGCCGCGCCGTTGGGCATGATCATCTGAACGGCGAGCGGGCTGACCTTGCGGATGCCGCCCTCGTTCATGGCGTCGTAGGTTTCGACGATCTTCTCGCCGCCACCGAGACCCGTGCCGATCACGACGGCGAAACGGTCGGGATCGACCTCGGGCGCACCCGCGTTCTTCCACAACCGTCGCGCCAGCACGAGCGACATGCGCTGCACGTACGAGTTACGGCGCAGTTCGACGCGGGTGAGCTCGGCCTCGAGATCGTCGACCAGGTGGCCACCGATACGCACCGGAAGGTCCCACTTGGTGACGAAATCGTCGGTCAACTCACGGATGCCGCTTTCGCCTGCCAGGAGGCCCTTCCACGTGCTCTCGATGTCAGCAGCGAGCGCCGTGGTTGCCTCCACGGCGGTCACCACGACGTTCGGGAAGCCTCCGTTAGCCGTGGAAGGCCTGGTCACTTGCTGAACTTATCGCGCAGCGCGGCAGCAGCCTCGGGGTTCTCTTCCTCGAGCTTCTGGATGTAGGCGACGACGTCACCAACGGTGCGCAGGCCGGCCAGGTCCTCGTCCGGGATCTTCACGCCGTACTTGTCCTCGGTCTGGACGGCGATCTCGACCATCGACAGCGAGTCGATGTCCAGGTCGTCGACGAAGGACTTCTCGGGGGTCACCTCAGACGGCTCGATGCCGGTGACCTCTTCGATGATCTCGGCGAGGCCGGCGATGATTTCTTCTTGACTGGCAGCCACGATGGCTCCTTCTTTTTGTTGTGTCGGCACACCGGATTTGGTGTGCCGGGTCGGTTGATTCGGGTTGGTTGCTTTTCAGGCCTACAGCCCTGTCAGAACTCGGTGAGTCCGTCCAAATCTGCGGGGGTCTTGATGGCGAAGGTGGGCACGCCCTTGACTTCGCGCTTGGCGATACCGGTGAGGGTGCCCGCCGGGGGGAACTCGATGATGCCGGTCACTTCCTGGCCTTCCTGTGCGGCACTGAAGCGCTTCCGCATCGTTTCCGAGCACAGGTCCCAGCGGACCGGGCGGGTCATCTGGGCGACCAGCTTGGCCATGGCGTCCGCGGCGTCGGCGACCGGCTGGCCGTCGGCGTTGGACAGCAGCGTGGTGGTCGGCTCGCTGGGGGTGACGGTCGCCGCGGCAGCCGCGTACGGCTCCTGCGCCGAGCCCATGAAGTGCGTGTGGAAGGCGCCGGCGGTGGCCAGGACACGGACGCGGGCCTTGGCCGGCGGATCCTCGGCCAGCTTCTCCAGCGCCGAGACGGCACCGGCCGCGACGATCTGACCCGCCGCGTTGCGGTTGGCCGGGACCAGTTCCAGGGCTTCCAGACGTGCGAGCACCTCGGCCTCGTCGCCACCGAGCACCGCGGCCATGCCGGTGGGCTCCAGGGCGCAGGCCTTGGCCATCTCGGCGCCGCGGGTGGCGGCGAGCTTGATGGCCTCGTCGGCGGAGATGACGCCCGCGATGGCGTAGGCGGCGATCTCGCCGACCGAGTGGCCGGCCACGATCGTGGTGGCACCGGCCAGGAGGCCGCGCTTGGTCAGCTCTTCGTGTGCGAGCAGCGTGGCCGCGACGACCAGCGGCTGGGTCACCGCGGTGTCGGTGATCTCCTCGGCGGTCGCCGTGGTGCCCAGCTGGGCGAGATCGAGACCGCTGATCTCCGACCAGGTGGCCAGACGGTCAGCCGCACCGGCCAGCTCCAACCATGGGGTGAGCATGCCGGGCGTCTGAGATCCCTGCCCGGGGGCAAGCAGCGCAAGCACAGGTGTTTGAGGCACGGATTAAGAAAACACTGTGAAGCGGGATTTATGCCGTGTAAGAGATTATGAACCTGGTCTTAAAGTTTTGTGGAATGTCTACAAAAACGCACGTTATGCAACGTTGGCGAGACCTGGCTGCGATGTGGATCACAGTCGGGGGTCGATAGCTACCGGCGGGTAGGTTTGCTGTAACTGTGCTGATCAGGCCGTTTGCTGGTTGGCTTGAGCGGGGGTACGGCTCAATCGACCCACTGTCGAGGCCACTCGGAGCACATAGGCGTCCCTGGGCACCATCGGATCGCGGCCGGTGAAGTCCGCGATCCGGCGCAGCCGGTACCGGACGGTGTTTGGATGAACGAACAATTTACGGGCGCACGCTTCTATGGCGCCGCCGGCGTCGAGGTAGGCGTCGAGCGTCTCTGTCAGCGCCGGACCCGCGTCTGCCAGCGGCCGGACGACCTCGAGTTCCAGGGCCGCGATGGCCGTGCGGTCCCCGAGCAGGGCGCGTTCGGGCAGCAGTTCGCGCGCGGCGACGGGGCGCGGTGCACCCGTCCAGCCGCTCACCGCATTCATTCCGGAGATGGCTTCGGTGGCGCTGTAATGGGCGGCTGCCAGCGTGGCGGCGGTCGGGCCGATGACCACCGGGGCGTCGGCGAACACGCCCATCAGTTCGCCCAGGAACCGATCGGTGGGCGAGATCTGTCCGGAGATGATGGCCACCAGCCAGGTGCCGTGGACGTCGGACAGGGCGACGCGACCGTTGCGGCTGGCGACGTCGTGGACGTCCTCGCTGGCCAGATCGGCGCGGTCGGGTTGCGGGTAGCCCACCACGACGGTGGCGGGCGCGGTGGCGTCCCAGTTCAGTGCCGCCGCCTGCGACTGCAGGCTGGTGCCGACGTCGCCACGCACCACGGCGTCGACGACGTTGGCCTCCATCCGGGTGTCCCAGGCGCCGCGGGCCTCGGCCTGGTCGGCGTATGCGCTGGCGGCGGCAAAGGCCAGGTCGCGGCTGTAGCGCAGGATGCCGGCGGTCAATGCCGTCAACTGTTCCTCGGTGCGGGCCAGCAGCGGCACCACTTCCTCGAAGAACTCCATGGTGGTCCGCACCATCTCCACCGACTGCCGCAGCGCGATGCGTCGCCGCAGGTCCTGGGGCACGACCTCGAAGGCCTCCGCGGTGTAGCTGACGTCGCTGTTGGGGTCGCGCATCCACTCGACGAAGTTGACGACCGCGGTCTGCACCACCAGATGCACGCTGGCCCGCTGCGAGGCCTCCAGTTCGGCGAAGAATGGCAGCCGTTCTTCGAGGGCGTGCACCGCCTGCGTCGCCAACGTGCCGGAGTACTGCTTGAGGCGACGCAGCACCGTCTCTGGGACGTTCTCGAGCACTTCGAGTGTCGACTTGGGCGGCACGAACCGCTTGCCGCTGGTCGCGTTGTCGGGCATGACTAAAAGCTACGCCTGATTTCTGGAGACTTCTGCCAATCCGGCCGCGCTGAGATGACGGTTTCTGACAGAAACCGTCATCTCAGCGTGCGCGGGCTCTACGCGCTGCCGGTGTCGGCGTACGACACCTCGGCGGCCGAGACGTCGTCGATCCGGTACTGCTTGGCGGCCGCGACGGCCACCGACGGGTCGATCTCGCCGTCGCGAGCCAGGGCCTCCAGCACCGCCACCACCACCGACTCCGCGTCGGTGTTGAAGAAGCGGCGGGCCGCCGGGCGGGTGTCGGAGAAGCCGAACCCGTCCGTGCCCAGCGTGACGTAGGTGTTCGGTACCCACGGGCGGATCTGCTCGGGCACCGCGCGCATCCAGTCGGATACCGCGACCACGGGGCCCGCGGTCTTCGCGAGCTGGGCGGTCACGTACGGCACGCCGGCCTGCTGGTCCGGGTGGCGCAGCGCGTGCCGGTCGATGTCCACGCCGTCGCGGTTCAGCTCGCCCCAGCTGGTCACCGACCACACGTCGGCGGCTACGTCCCAGTTCTCGGCCAGCAGGTCCGCCGCCCGCAGTGCCTCGGGCATCGAGACGCCCGACGCCAGGATCTGCGCCGTGCTGGAGCGCTTCTCCGGCGCGACGCGGTAGCGGTACATGCCGCGCAGGACGCCTTCGGGGTCGAAGTTCTCGGGCTCGGCCGGCTGGACGTACGGCTCGTTGTAGATGGTGATGTAGAAGTAGACGTTCTCGGAGTTCTCGCCGTACATGCGCTCGAGGCCGCTCTCGATGATGTACGCGATCTCGTAGGCGAACGCCGGGTCGTACGACACCACCGCGGGGTTGGTGGAGGCCAGCAGCAGCGAGTGACCGTCCGCGTGCTGCAGGCCCTCGCCGGTGAGCGTCGTGCGTCCGGCCGTGGCGCCCAGCACGAAGCCGCGGCCCATCTGGTCGGCCGCCGCCCAGAACCCGTCGCCGGTGCGCTGGAACCCGAACATCGAATAGAAGATGTAGATCGGGATCATCGGCAGGTCGTGCGTGGCGTACGACGTCGCGACCGCGGTGAACGACGCCGTCGACCCGGCCTCGTTGATGCCCTCGTGCAGGATCTGGCCGACTTCGGATTCCTTGTACGCCAACATCAAATCGGCGTCCACGGCGGTGTAGAGCTGGCCGTTGCGGTTGTAGATCTTCAGGCTCGGGAACCACGAGTCCATGCCGAACGTGCGCGCCTCGTCGGGAATGATCGGGACAATGCGTGGCCCGATGTTCTTGTCCCGCAACAGTTCTTTGAAGGTGCGCACCGTCGCCATCGTGGTGGCGACGGCCTGGTTACCCGAACCCTTCTTGAGCGATTTGTAGACGTCGCGGCCCGGCAGCGGCAGCGGCTTGGACTTGGTGCGCCGCTCCGGCAGGAAGCCGCCGAGCGCCCGGCGCCGGTCGAGCATGTACCGGATTTCCGGCGACTCGGAGCCCGGGTGGTAGTACGGCGGCAGGTACGGGTTCTCTTCGAGCTGGGCGTCGGTGATCGGCACCCGCGTCGCGTCGCGGAACTTCTTGAGGTCGTCGAGCGCCAGCTTCTTCATCTGGTGCGTCGCGTTGCGGCCCTCGAAGTGGCTGCCCAGCGTGTAGCCCTTGATGGTCTTGGCCAGGATCACGGTCGGCTGGCCCTTGTGCTCCATCGCGGCACGGTAGGCGGCGTACAGCTTGCGGTAGTCGTGGCCACCGCGCTTGAGGTTCCAGATCTCCTGGTCGGTCATGGGGTCGACCAGTGCCTTGGTGCGGGGGTCCCGGCCGAAGAAGTGGTCGCGGACGTACGCGCCGTCGTTGGCCTTGTAGGTCTGGTAGTCACCGTCGGGCGTGACGTTCATCAGGTTCACCAGCGCGCCGTCCTTGTCGGCGTGCAGCAGGGCGTCCCATTCGCGGCCCCACACCACCTTGATGACGTTCCAGCCGGCGCCGCGGAAGAACGACTCCAGCTCCTGGATGATCTTGCCGTTACCGCGGACCGGTCCGTCCAGGCGCTGCAGGTTGCAGTTGACGACGAACGTCAGGTTGTCGAGCGCCTCGTTGGCGGCGACCTGGATCAGGCCACGGCTCTCGGGCTCGTCCATCTCGCCGTCGCCGAGGAAGGCCCACACATGCTGATCGCTGGTGTCCTTGAGGCCGCGGTCGTGCAGGTAGTGGTTGAAGCGCGCCTGGTAGATGGCGTTCATCGGGCCCAAACCCATTGACACCGTGGGGAATTCCCAGAAATCGGGCATCAGGCGGGGATGCGGGTACGACGGCAGGCCGCCGCCGGCGTGGCTGTGCTCCTGCCGGAAGCCGTCCAGTTGGTCGGTAGACAGCCGGCCCTCGAGGAAGGCGCGGGCGTAGATGCCGGGGGAGGCGTGGCCCTGGATGAAGATCTGGTCGCCGCCGCCGGGGTGGTTCTTGCCGCGGAAGAAGTGGTTGAAGCCGACCTCGTACAGCGACGCCGAGGATGCGTACGTCGAAATGTGGCCGCCCACACCGACTCCCGGCCGCTGGGCGCGGTGCACCATGATCGCGGCGTTCCAGCGGATCCAGCGGCGGAAGCGGCGCTCGACCTCTTCGTCACCGGGGAACCACGGCTCCAGGTCGGTGGGGATGGTGTTGACGTAGTCGGTGGACGTCAGCGCGGGGATGGACACGCGCATCTCCCGCGAGCGCTCCAACAGCCGCAGCATCAGGTAGCGGGCACGCGCGGGCCCTGACCGACCCAACAGGTCGTCGAACGATTCCAGCCATTCGGCGGTCTCGTCTGGGTCGATGTCGGGTAGGTACGACGCGACACCATCACGGATCACCCGGACCCGGTCGGGTTCGGCTGAGGTACTGGAGTTTTGAGCCAGGTCTTGGCGCACGAACTCAGTGGTCAACTGCCACTCCTTGGTATTCGATTTTGGGGATGCTTTTGGCACTGCCCATCGTCCCCCCATCGTTGCGCAGATTAGGCGTTGGGGTGGGCTACCGGCGAGTACGCGTTCGGATGCCCGCGATTGACACATCAACCCTGTACGGTCAGCTGATGATGACCAGCGCGGCTAGTGTGTCGCGGCTTCGCGCAGCCGCTTTGGTATCCGGAGGCGTGGCGGTATCCGCCATGATGCTCGTCGGCTGCAGTAAGTCCGTCGAGGGCAGCTCGACGGTCGACCAACCGGGCGCCGCGGCATACCGCACCTCGGTGTCGCTGTCCGCGGCTGCGTCGGCCAGTTCCAGTTCGTCGAGCGCCTCCGCGGCGGCGACGGAGGCCGCGTGCCAGACGTTCGTCGACACCGGCAAACCGGCGATGCAGGCCGTGAACGCCTACGTCGACGCCGAGAACGCCGGTGGCACCGACGCCGCCAAGCTGCAGGCCGCGGTCGACGCGCTGCACAACGCCGCGGACGCGGTGACCAAGAGCGCCACGACAGTGCAGTCGGACACCCTCAAGGCGGCGCTCGCCGGCTGGTCGGCGGCGGCCCAGTCGTTGGCGACGGCGATCAGCACCAATGCGTCGACCTCGGATTTCAACACGGCGGTCGACTCGTTCAATGAGGCCAAGTCGGCCACCGAGACCGCGTGCGAGTAACGCCCGCACATCAAAGATGTGTCTTGCGTCGAATGAATCGTCGTCGCATGCGACTATTGGGTTCCACACATACAGGCTGCAAACAGGCAGGTTAGAGGAGGACACCGGTGGCCGCGGCGGACGCGCCGAACTACGCCCAGAGACTGGGCATTCACAAAGATCAGATCGTCCAGGAGCTGGGCTGGGACGAGGACACCGACGACGACATCCGCGCTGACATCGAAGATGCCTGCGGCGGAGAGCTTCTCGACGAGGATTCCGACGAAGTGGTGGACGTCGTGCTGCTGTGGTGGCGCGATGATGACGGTGACCTGGTGGACCGCTTGATGGACGCGATCACCCCGCTGGCCGATGACGGCGTCATCTGGGTGGTCACTCCCAAAACCGGCAAGGGTGGCCACGTCCAGCCCGCCGAGATCGCCGAGTCCGCGCCCACCGCCGGGCTGGTCGTCACCTCGTCGGCCAACCTCGGGGACTGGATCGCCAGCCGCCTGGTGCAGCCCAAGTCGAAGGCCGCGGGCCGGCACTAGTGCGGTTGGCTGTTGTGCCGCGGCTGGACGGTGCGGCCGCCTCTGTGCGGCAAATCCGTTGTCGGTGGGCCGTCGTCGCGTCGAGTGCAACCACACGGCGGAAAACCGGCCTGCTTTCCGCCACCACGTTGCGTTCGCGGGTTCGGTCATGATCGACGTCGGGTCCGTCGCACCGGACTTCACGCTCAAAGACCAGCACGGTCGCGCCGTGACGCTGTCGGCGTTACGCGGCCGGAACGTGTTGCTGGTGTTCTTCCCGCTGGCGTTCACCCCGGTGTGTGCGGGGGAGCTCGGCGAGATTCAGGACAACCTGGCCCGGTACCGCAATGACTCGGTGGAAACGCTGACCATCTCGGTCGGGCCGCCGGCCACCCACAAGGTGTGGGCGCGCGAATCGGGCTTCGAGTTCCCGATCCTGTGCGACTTCTGGCCGCATGGCGCGGTGGCCCAGCTCTATGGGGTTTTCAACGAGGTTTCCGGGTACCCGGACCGAGGCACGTTCCTCGTCGACCGGGAGGGCATCGTGCGATTCGCGGAGTGCACATCGCCTGGCGAGGCGCGCGACCAGTCGGTCTGGGTTTCGGCGCTGAACGCGCTCGACTGATTTTCCCTTGGCCGCCATCGGCGTGTAGCGTGCCCGAGGCGGGGCGCGTAGCTCAGTGGTAGAGCTCTGGTTTTACACACCAGCGGTCGGCGGTTCGATACCGTCCGCGCCCACCAAATTTCCCCTGGTAGCGGCCTTGTCGGCCGCCGGGGTGCGGTCTAGTCGACCGGGCTCATGTCGTCGGCGCTCCAGCGCACCGCGGTGACGGCCGGTGCCTTGATGACATCGGCGAGGGCCGCCTCGATGCGGTGGTCGTCGCGTTCGTCGGCGATGACGGTGGCCGTGATGCGCACCCCTTCGTCGTCGGGCAGATCGACCGCGGAGATGGAGCGCACCGTGAGGTTGGGGTGCGAGATGGCGTCGAAGATGAGGCTGCGGATGTGCAGCTCGGCGGTCGTGGCGCACCGTACCTCGAACCGGTATTCGGCAGAGGACTCTTCGGCGCCCGGACGGCGGTGCCGGTCCAGCGTGCGTCCCACCGGCCGCAGGAAGATGTTGGCGGCGATCACCGCGCAGCTTCCGATCACGGCGGGGATCAACAGTCCGCCGCCGGCCAGGGCGCCGATGGCGGCGGAGGCCCACAGGGTGGCCGCGGTGTTGAGTCCGGAGATCGTGGCGCCCTGCTGCATGATCACGCCGGCGCCGAGGAAGCCGATGCCGGACGCGACCTGGGCGGCGACCCGGGTCGGATCGGCATGTTCCCCCGCGAAGGTGTAGCCACCCATGATGACGAACAGCGTCGACCCGAGGCTGACCAGTGCAGCCGTGCGCAATCCGGCATTGCGGGACCGCCACTGACGCTCCAGCCCGATCGCCGCGCCGAGCCCCAGGCCGGCGGCGATCCGCAGCGCGATATCCAGTGTGTCGATCACCCTTGTGCTCCGGTTGCTTTCGAATTCCGGGGCGCGCTCTCGGCGCGTCCGCGGCTGCGACGGCAGTAGGGGCGGATGGTAAGGATCGACTACGAACTCAAGGTGAACGGCGGGCGACCTGTGGTCACCGTGAGGCGCGGATATCGTTGATTCAGTGCGTATTTCGCATTGCTGCGGCTGTCTGTGAGTTACCTCCGGATGTGCTGGGCCTCAGGCGGCGGCCTGCGATGTCGACGTGACCTTCTTGCCCTGGGACTTCTTGCCGGACTTCGTCTTCGGCTTCTTCGGGGCGGTCTGCTTCTCGGCCTTGCTGCCGGTGTCCGACGTGCCTGAGCCGGCGTTCGAGTTGGTTGTTGCCCCGGTCGTGTCGGGCTTGGCGCCGGAGTCGGTGTCGTGCTTCGTCGTCGAGACGGTGTCGGGCGCCGTTGAATCCTTGGTGTCTGTCGGATCTTTGGGGTCTGCCAAGTCTTTGGTGCCCGTCGTCGGCGGCGTGGCCGATGTCGGTGCAGGCTTGACCGCGGGCTTGATCTTCGTTGCGGTGATCTTCGGGATTGCGGTGGCCGCGACCCCGGCTGCCGGGGTCGGCGTGACGGCCGCGATCGGCGCCGGCTGGGTCGCCAATGCGTTGGCAATGGTGTTCTGCGCGAACGCGATTCCGTCGATGACCTTGCCGGCGCCGGTGTTGAGGCCTTGGACGACGAGTTTGACGCCGTCGACGACGGCAGTGGCGAGGTTGCCGATGTTGATGGGCAGTAGGGCCGCCACGATGTTCTGGGTGGCGATGATCGCCGAGGTCGCGACAGCGTTGAACCCGCCGAGCAGACCGGTGCCGAGACCGATCAGCGCGACCGGGACTGCTTGCACCAACGCCTGGTCCACCGCCAGCACGCGTTGGTCGCGCGCTATCATGGACAACAGGATCGGCCCGCCGATGACGGTCACCGCGCCGATGACTCCGGCTTCGACAGTGCCGAGGGCGCCGACGAAGTCTCGGGCCAGAACCTGCTGCGCGACGGTGACCACGAGTCCCGGGATGGCACTGATGGTCTGCCCGACGCCCTGGCCTGCTTTGGCCAGTCCCGCCCCGATTGTCACGAAGTCGGTGATCTGGTTGGCGACCCACTGCTTGAACGCGGGGAACTGCAGGATGTCTGCGATGGTGGCGGTGAACTGGATGTTCGGCATTTGGACGCTGTGTATCACCGGTGCGGGGAGGGCCCTCAACACCGGTGGCGGCGGAGCGGCGACGATGACGCCTGCGGCCATGACGGCGGCGGCGGTGGGCAGGCTCAAACGGGCTGTGAGGGTATGCATGTGAAGCTCCTGACCGAGAGGGAACTCAAGCAATATTGACGGTAGCGACAAATTTGCCTCGGTGCTGAGCAATCGCCAAAGTTCGCGCCGCTGTCAGTGCTGCGGTCGGTGCCCGTCGGGGTGGAAGGTGCCGGGCGCCATTTTTGGGGCCTCGGGTTCGGATGCCAGGGTGCGTCGCAGGCGCTGGCCCAATTCATGGTTCTGCACGGGCTTGCCCACGTGCGGCGCGAGTGTGCGCGCGATGGCCTGCAGCACGGGCTCTCGCGGTGGGATCGGAATGAAATGGTCGCCGATGACCAACCAACCGCCGCCGCCGGCGGCCGCGCCACCGAACAGCTTGCCGACCAGGTCGGGCAGGTCGAGGCCGCCGGCCGGAAGGTGCAGTTGAGCGAGCACCGACACCGTGTTGTTGTACCGGTTGGTGACGTAGATTCGCGAGCCGTCGGGCGAAACGGCAATGGCCCCTGCGTAATTCCCGATGTTGACGGTATCCGTCACCGTCATGGTGGCGGTATCGATCCGACTCACGTCGCCGGTCAGTTGGGTGACGTAGACCGCCGAACCATCGGGCGCGACGGCGATGTCGGTGAGCTCTTCGCCGAGTGGGAAGGTGACGCTGGTGGTGACCGCGCCGGCGCCGACATCAACGATGGTCACATTACTGGTGGTCAGACCGAACTTGACGTCGCCCTGCACATAGAGCCGACTGTTGTCGGGGCTGACGACGAATCCGCCGATCGGCTTGCCGACGTCAATGGTCTTCACGATGTTGTGGCTCGTGGTGTCGATGACCCAGATCAGGTCTCCGCCGTAACCCGCGACGTAGAGGCGGGCGCCGTTGGGGCTGACGGCGAGGTAGTACGCGTCGTCGACCTTGATGGTTCCGGTCACCGTATTGGTGGCGGCGTCGATCAGCATGACTTTCGGGTCGGAAGTGCCATCGGTATCGCCGCCTGAAGCGAGATAAACGGTGGAACCGTCGGGGTGAACCGCCGCTGTGCCGGCCCAGCCGGACAGCACCACGGCCACAACGGATTTGGTGCTGACGTCCATCACCGACAACCCGCCCAGATTGTTGCAGTACAGCCGCGTACCGTCCGGGTGTACGACCAGCTGCTGGGCGCCGGGTAATCCGATGCCGGGCCCGATGGTGTCGACCACGGTGTTGCTGACCGTGGCGATCACCGAGACCGTCGGATTGGCGATGTTTCCGACGTACAGGCGGTCACCGGCCGGACTCGCCGCCGCCGCCGTCGGTCCGCCGCTCTCCGGAATCGTTGCGATGACTGCGAGCATGGCGAAAGCTCCCTTGGCCTAAAGGGATTCGACAACCCGGGTCGCGGTCGGCAGGTCGACACCGGCCTCGTCGCGGTACGCCTTGATGGCCGCGATCTTGTTGCCGGCGGCCAGTAGTTCGAGCACGCGGTTCGACACCTGTGTTTGCGCCATCGACCGCACATCGGGCAGTGGGATGCCGGTCTGCGCGTAGAGATGTCGGACCAACTGTTCCAGCGCCCCGAGCCGCTCGTAGATATCGTTCGTCGTCACGTCGCCAGTGTGGCACCTATGCGCCGGCTGTGGGCCGAAAGTGCCATCAGGTATCGGCGGACTCGGGGCCGAATTCGTTGGCCAGCACCGCGACTTTGTCGGCGGGGAAGCCACCTCGACGTGCGTGCTCACGGATCGCGTCCTCGCTGGGCGCCTCGTGGACGCAATAGATCTTGTCACCCGCCACGTAGCTGGTGATCCAGCGATAGGGGACGCCGAGGTTCGCCACGACATCGTTCGACTTCGTCGCGATGTCGGCCAGCTCCGCCTCGGTCAGCTCGCTGGCTCCCGGAATCTCCCGCTCGATGAGGTAGCGCTTCATGATCTCTCCGTCCCTGGGTCTGGTGTCCGCAACTGTCGTCGCGGTCGTCTCGAAGAATGCGTTGCCTCGATTGCCGTGGCCTTGACGGAATCCTGAAATCTGCAGGTCACGGCGGTGCACAGCGGGCCGCTCGGCTCAGTTTCGCCGGCCTGTGTTTCACAACTGCTTCAGCGGCGCGCAACGGCCCCGGTAGACCGTCGACCGGTCCGATGGCTTCGTCGGGCAACGACCTGATCGGGAACGGAGAAGACGGTGGTGGACATGAAGTCAGTCGGGCGGGTGGGTCCGCCGGTAATTGCTTTGGGTATTGGAATCGCCATGCTGCCAATGGCATTCGCTTCGCAGGAGGCGTCATCTGCGCTGCCGCGCCATGTCGATGTGGTGACGGTGCGGGCCGCGACGCAAGCGGAGCCAACCAGGGCTGCCGCGCACTCCGCGGATCCGACCGCGCCGCGTACGTCAGTGGAACCCGTTGTGGTGCAACCGCGGTCAGGTGATTCCGTCGACGGTCCGCACGTGGTCGCGAGCCGTCCACCGCACCACGAGCCACGGGTGCGCGTCGCGGGCGACACGGCGCTCGTCTTCGGTCCCGCGCTGCTCGCCGCTACGACGGTGCGCACGCCCGCCGGGGGCGGGGCGCCGACGGCGCTTCAACCGGGCGTCGGCGGCGATCCTCTGGGTGAGCTTGTCGGCATCTTCGTGAGCAACGGCGACGCACCGGGTGAGAACGGCGGGCTGTTGATCGGCAACGGTGCAGATGGAGCCGCGGGCCAGAACGGCGGCCGGGGCGGACTGCTCTTCGGCAACGGCGGCAAGGGTGGCGATGCGACCGCAAACCAGGGACCGGGGAACGGCGGCAACGCGGGCTTGTTCGGAAACGGCGGTGACGGCGGCGCGGGTGCCAACGCGTCATCGGCCGATGGCGGTATGGGTCATCCGGGCGGCACCGGCGGGAACGGCGGCAGCATAGCCGGCAATGGTGGCAATGGCGGTAGGGGTGGTAACGCCACCAATGTCGGTACCGCGGTGGGTGGCACCGGCGGACATGGCGGCAGAGCCGGGACATTCATCGGGACGGGCGGCCGCGGGGGTGACGGCGGTAACGGCGCGAGCAGCCAGGGTCAGGGTGTCGGTGGTAGTGGCGGCGCGGGTGGCGACGGTGGATTCTCCGGGACCGGCGGCGCGGGCGGAGCCGGTGGCAGCGGAGCGGGGGTGAGCGCCAGCGGCGGCTACGCCGGTTCCGGCGCGAATTCACAAGTCGGCAGGGGTGGCGCCGGTGGAACCGGCGGCGCGGCGTCGTCGACGTCGGGCGCGGCCAAAGCGGGCGGCGGCGGTCACGGCGGCAACAGCGGCCCGCTGAGCACCGGCGGCCGTGGCGGCGACGGCGGAAATGCCACCACGAAAACCGGGACCGCCAAGGGAGGCGACGGTGGTGACGGCGGTAGTCCGAAAGGTACTGGCGGTACCGGCGGCCAGGGCAACAACGGCAATGGCAACAATGGCAGCAACGGGTAGGTGGTGCACCGGCACTGATTGCCGCGATTGCCGGGCGTCGCGCCGAAACTTGGAGGACGCTGTACGTCGATGGCGGTGGAGTTTCGGGTGCTCGGCGACGTCGAGGTGCTGGTCGATGGCCGGCGCCTCGACGTCGGTCATGCGCGCCAGCGGTGCGTGCTGGTGTCATTGCTGGTCGACGTCAATCGTCCGGTGTCGTCCGATCAGCTCATCGACCGGGTGTGGGCCGATGAACCGCCGCACAAGGCGCGTAATGCTTTGGCGGCGTACATCTCTCGACTGCGTCAGCTCTTCTCGGACGCCGATGGCGTGCAGATTGTCCGGGGGCCTGCCGGCTACGCGCTGCAGGCCGATCCGCGTACCGTGGACGTGCATCTCTTCCGGGACATGCTGGCCCGGGCTCGGGCGGCGTCCATCCCGGCCGAGGCCGCCGGCCAGTTCGACGCCGCACTGGCGCTGTGGCGCGGGGAGCCGTTCGCCACAATCGACACGCCGTGGGCCAACGAGGTGCGGGGTTCGCTTGAAGCCGAACGGTTTTCCGCGGTGCTCGATCGTAATGACGCGGCGCTCGGTGCGGGGCGCCACGGTGAGTTACTCAATGAGCTGACGACGACGCTGCAGGCACATCCGCTCGATGAGCGGGTGGCGGGACAGCTGATGCTGGCGCAGTACCGGTGCGGGCGACAGGCCGCCGCCCTCGATACGTACCGCGCGATGCGCGAACGGCTTGTCGAGGAACTGGGCGTCGACCCCAGTCCGGCCCTGCAGGCCGTCCAGCAACAGATACTCGACGGTGATCCCGCGCGGCCCGTCGCGCAACCCGCTGCGGCTGCCGCTCCGGCGACGGAACCCGTCGTTCCGCGGCGCGTAACCCGGCTTGTCGGTCGCGACGACGACGTACGGCGCGTGCTGTCCGCGTTCGGCGACGGGCCGGTCGTCACCCTCACGGGAGTCGGCGGCGTCGGCAAGACCCGGCTTGCCCTCGAAACGGCGGCGCGCGAAGAGAGCAATTTCGTTGACGGCGTGTGGGTTTGCGAGTTGGCGCCGCTGAGTGACGGCTCGGCCATCGGCCGCGCCGTCGCTGCCGCGCTGCGGGTGCAGGCCGGGTACGGCCAGGACGTCGACGATGCCGTGATCGATCATCTGCGTCCGCTGAAACTGCTGCTGGTCATCGACAACTGCGAGCACGTCCTCGCCAACGCGGCCGCCCTGATCGACCGGATCACCTACGAGTGTCCCGGCGTGCGGGTATTGGCGACGAGCCGAGAATCCCTCGGGGTGGAAGCCGAACGCCTCGTGCCGGTGCATCCGCTGTCGGAGGACGATGCCGCCGTGCTGTTCGTCGACCGGGCCAGGGCCAGCCGGCCCGACTTCGACCCCGATCGCGAGCCGGCGGGTGCCGTGGCGGAAATCTGCCGGCGGCTCGACGGCGTGCCGTTGGCCATCGAGCTGGCCGCCGCCCGGATGCGGGCGATGTCGAGTGGGGACGTCGCCCGCCGACTGGACCGGTTACGCCTGCTCAGCGGCGGTAAGCGCGGCGCGCACCCGCGGCAGCAGAGCGTCACCGCGACAATCGACTGGTCCTACCGATTGCTCTCCGAAACCGAACAACAGTTGTTCGCGCGATTGTCGGTGTTCGCGGGCGGGTTCGATCTCGACGCGGTTCACGGTGTGTGCGCCGATGCCGGCACCACCGACGATGACGTGTTGGACATGCTCATGGGCCTGGTCGACAAGTCGATGGTCATGGTGCGCACCGGCCCGACCGGCACCCGCTACGACGTCCTGGAGACATTGCGCGCGTACGGGCGGGAACGCCTGCAGGACAACGGGACCGCCGACGCGGTGGCGTCGCGCCACGCGACGTACTTCGTCGAACTCGCCGAGCGCGCGTCGGCGGGAATGCGCGGCCGTGACGAAGCGGCCTGGGTGCAGCGGGTACTGCCCAAGGCCGGAACGACTTTTGTCGCACCGGATTTCGACAATCTGCGGACGGCATTCGAGTTCGCGATGGCGAGGCACGACATCGACCTGGCGCTGCGGCTGGCCACGTCGCTGCCGGAGATCCACCTTCGGGTGGGTTATGACCCCATGGACTGGGTGGAGCGGGCGATCCAGGCCGCCGACCGCCAACATCCGTTGTTTCCGGCCGCGGTCGGCACCGTCGCGCGCGGCTACCAGGTACTCGGGGAGTTCGCGCACGCGCGGACGATCATCGCCTTGGCGGAAGGCCGCGAGCCGGCCGCGGGTGTGTCCTTTCTCGCGTACCCGGCCGATGTGCTCGCCGACGTGGTGATGAATGACGGCGACTTGTCGACCAGCACAGCATATTTCGAGGACCTGTTCTTCCGGTCGGGCGAAGGCACCGATCCACTGCGGAGGCTGCTGGCGGCGGAGCGGATCTCCCTCGGATACCAGGCGATGGAGACCAACGACGCGGCGTTGCCGGCCGCGCGGGAAGCGGTGCGGATCGCTGACAGCGTCGGGAACCCCACGGGACGGGCGCTGGCGCGCTGCGCGCTGGCACGGGCGCTTGCCGTCAGCCGGCCGGACGATGCGTTGCCGATCATCAGCGACGCCCACGAGTTGGCCTCCGCCGTGGAGAACACCTGGCTCATCGCCATGGCCGAAATGGAGTCGGCGACCATTCACGCCGCCCGCGGTGACCGGCGCGCGGCAGCGCGGGGCCACCACGTGACACTCGAGATGTTCGTGATCGCCGGACCGTCCAAAGTCATTCCGTTGCAGTGGGACAACCTGGGACGCATGGCGCGGTTCCTGCTGCAGGCGGGCGCCACCGCAGAAGCCGCGGCGCTGCACGGGGCTGCCGTCGCGGCAGGCCGGCGACCACCGCTCAACGCCGCCGAGGTGGCGCAGTTGGACGGCGTCGAGGGCGTCGTGCTGACGGGTACGGAAATCGTCGACTACGCGCGAACGGTGTTGCGCCGCTTCATGTGAGACGCGCAGAACTTGTCGGACCCTTCTGCTTTGATGGTGTCATGTCCACCACCGCCGGTCGGCTAGGAACAGCACCCGTCGCAGACGCCGGGCGCGGTGAAGTCCTTGGTGATCTGCTGGCTGATCTGCGTCCGCGCACCACCGTCGGCGTCGATGAATGTTGCCGCGGCATAGATCTCGTCGAGGTCTTCGCCGGTGACCCGGTCGGGGTCGTACCACTTGGTGCCGTCGGCATCGAGGTCGTAGGTGCGCACCGACAACTCACGCTGGTATTCCAGGCCGCCGGGGCCGGCCCGGAGAAAACCGCCGGCATCCGAATGTCTGTGCGGCACTCTGAGGTAGGCGATGCTGCTGTCTCCCTCGTGGCCATGGCCGTCGTCGTCCTGCAGGTAGTAGACCATGTGGCCAGGCTTGGCCGGGTTGTCGTCGATGTGGATGAGGTAGCCCTCTGCGTCGGCCTGCGTCATCGGGAAGACGCCGCGGATGGTCACCCGGTACGAGCCCGGCTTCCCGAAATCAGGGCAGAGGAAAAGCGTTGCGCCGCTGGGCTTGGGAGCCGCGACCGCGGGTGCGGTGGTAACGGCGGACACGGCGAGTACGGTCGCGGCGAGCTTCACCGGCCATGAGTGGTTGTTCACTGTCGTTTCCTTGCGTCTCAGTGGCAGCAGCCGTCGCAGATGCCCGGCACCTCGAAATTGCGCGTGATCACCTGCGTCACGGCACGCCGTTCGCCGCCACCACCGTCGCGGAACGTCGCGACGGCATAGACCTCGTCGACGTCGTCGTCGGACCCGGGCTGCCGGTAGTCCTCGTTGAAATTCGGTCGGGGGACGACCATTTCGCGCCGGTACTCGAGGCCACCGGGGCCCGCTTGCAGATAGCCCTCACTCGTGGTCTGGGTCGTGGGGTAGAAGCCGTAGCCGATGTCGTAGTCGGAGTTGTTGCCGGGATTGTCGGCCTTGAGCTGAACGCGCAGCCCGCCGGGACCGGAGCCACCGGGATGATTGCCGTCGTTCATGTGGATGAGGTAGCCGGCCGCGTCGGGCTGCTGCATCGGATAGGCGCCTTTGACCGTGATCCGGTAGCTGCTCGGGTTCCCGATGTCTTGGCAGATGTAGAGCATGGCGCCGTCGGTTTGCGCGGGCGCCGCTACGGCGGTGCCGGCACCGAGGCCGACGATCGTCGCGGCGGCGGCCACGCCGCCCAGGTGGATGATTCCGTTCATTGCTGCTCTCCTCTGGCAGTGGGGGTTGTCGCACTGACGGTGCGCGACTGGCGTTGCCCGCTGCTGAAGAAGTCGTGAAAGGCGCAGGTGACCGGCACGCGCCGACGGCGGAAGCAGGGCGCACGAGGTGTGTGTGTCTACCGGGGACCGCGTTGACCTCGGCATTTCATAGCGGTGCAACGTTTGGTGCAGAGCCGGGACGCATCGTCGGGTGACTACAAAACTGCACTACCCGAGAGGAACTCCCATGAGCCCCACACCGCCGCCGGATGTCGTTGCCGGACCGAAGATCACCAGCTGCCCGGTGCTCCGTCACCCCGCCCACCGGCCCGACGATCGACCGGGAGTCCGCGCGGCCGCGCTGGCCTACGGCGCGGTGAGCTACGCGTTATTCCTCGGTGTGTTCCTGTACGCCATGTGGTTCGTCGCCGATGTCATCGTGCCGCGCAGCGTCGACCGCGCAATCCACGCGCCGGTCGGACAAGCGGTGATCATCGACCTCGGCTTGTTGAGCGTTTTCGCGGTCCAGCACAGCGTGATGGCCCGGCCGGCTTTCAAACGGTGGTGGACCCGTTTCGTGCCGGTCGCCATCGAGCGGAGCACCTACGTGCTGTTCGCGTCTGCGGCGCTCGCCCTGGTGTTCTGGCAATGGCGCTCGATCGACACGGTGGTGTGGCAGGTGGATTCCGAGCCGGCTGCCGTGGCGCTGTACGCACTGGCGACCGCGGGCTGGATGACGGTGCTCGCTTCGACGTTCATGATCGACCACTTCGAACTCTTCGGCGTCCGCCAGGTGGTGCTCGCGTGGCAGTCGAAGGCCCACGCGGACAAGGGTTTCCGCACGGTGCTCCTCTACCGGCTGGTGCGGCACCCGCTGATGCTCGGATTCGTGGTCGCCTTCTGGGCCACGCCGACCATGACGGCCGGGCACCTGCTGTTCTCGCTCACCACGACCGGGTACATCCTGGTGGCAATCCAGCTCGAGGAGCGCGACCTGATCGCCGCGCTGGGCGAGCAGTACCGTGCGTATCGCGACCGCGTGCCGATGCTCGTGCCGAAGTTGTGGCGGTGATCAGCCCGCCTCGGCCGCCCACTCCTGCGTCACGCGCCGTTTCTGCTCGGCGGCAACCTGACTCAGATGTGCGGCTTTCGGCCATCCGCAGTGTGCGGCGAAATGCAGCATCAGTTCGTCCATCTCGTCGAACGACACGTCGCGGCTCTTCAACGCGGCGTAGACGTGGCTGACGATGGGAAACGGCGCGTCCTGGAAGGCCACACAGGCCACGGTGATCAGGCGCCGTTCCTTTCTCGCCAGCCCGGGCCGCAGCCACATTTCGCCGAAGACGAAGTTCAAGATACCGGCGCCCTGGAATGGGTTGTCCTGGCCCGGTGCGAACGGCAGGCAGTTGATGTCCTTGAAGCACTGCGCGCCGGCGGCCAGGCGTTCTTCGGGGTCACTGGGAGTGGGAAGCGGCAGCAGCGGTTCGGGCTCGGGTACCGGCAGGCCCCGCTCCTGATGGATGCGGTTCCACTCCTGGTCGACGATCATGTTGAAGCGGGAAGCCTTCGGCCAGCCGGCATATACGGCGAAGTGCAGAATGGTTTCCCGCATCTCGACGATCGTGATGTCACCACTGTTGAGGGCAGCGTAAGCATGCGCGCGCAACGGATCTTCGGCATCGGCGTCGGCGACGCAGGGGAGGGTGATGAAGCGCCGTTCGCGCCGGCTCAGGCCCGGCCGCTGCCACACATCCCCGAAGATGACGTCCATCAAGTGGTCGTCCACCGGGGTGGATTGCGGTGGCGCGGCAACCGTCATGACTTCGGCGTAGGCCAGCCTGCCGCGCTCGGTGTCCAGCTCTGTCATGCTCGTCCTCTCTGGCTCACCGAATGGTGACGCCGGCATCGACTTTGAGTTCGAGGCCCGTGACGTAACGGGATTCGTCGGACATCAGGTACAGCACCGCGTTGCTGATGTCGATGGCCTCGGCCATGACGACCGGTAGAGCATTGGAGAAAAGCGGTGCCAGATCAGGCCGCGTCTCCCGGATCAGGGCGTGCAGGGACGGCGGCTGCATTCCGGTCGGCACTCCGGTGGGATGCACTGTGTTCACTCGAACACCCTGCGCGGCAACCTCATTGGCCAGGCTCTTGCTGAGCCCCACGATCCCGTGCTTGGACGCGGTATAGGGGAGGTGAAGCGGTGTCCCTTTGGTACCGGCAGCGGAGCTGATGTTGACGATGCTGCCGCCGCGGTCGATCAGGTGGGGCAGCGCCGCTGCGCAGGTGTTCCACGTCCCGATCAGGTTCACATCGACCACGGCGCGCCATTGTTCTGCGGTGGTGGTGTCCCACGTGCCCGCGGTGAGGACCCCGGCATTGGCAATGGCGCCGTCGAGGCCGCCCAACTGCTGCACGCCGTCGTCGACTGCCGCGCGCAACGCGTCGGCATCGCGGACGTCGACGACGTACGTCGCGGCGCGGCGTCCGGATTCCCGCACCAGTCTGGCGGTTTCGTCGAGATCGTCGCGCGTGGCCAGTGGGTACTCGAGGACGGCGAGGGACTCGCAGATGTCCGCGAGAATGAGATCGGCGCCCTCCTCGGCGAGGCGCACCGCGTGGCTGCGGCCCATCCCGCGGGCCGCGCCCGTGATCAATATCTTCTTGCCGGCGACTCTGCCGGTGCCGGCATTCACAGCTTGTTGCAGAAGCCGGCGTCGACCGGAAGCGTGACCCCGGTGATGTATTGCGCGGCATCGGAGGCCAGGAAGGCGACGGCGTGGCTGATGTCTTCTGGTTCGAGCAGCCCGACAGGCATGGGGTTCTGCAGATGTGGGCCGCCATCGGGGTAGTTCTCCAGAAACGCCGTCATGGCCGGATTGACCGCCATCATGGTGTTGACGGCGGTCGGGTGCACGGTGTTGACCCGGATGCTCTGTGGGGCAAGCGCATTGGCCAGTGTTCGCATGAGGCCGACGATGCCGTGCTTGGACGCCGCATAGCCCAGACCGCCGGCCTGCGAACCGCCGAAGCCCTTCAGTCCGGCAGTGGAGCTGGTGAAGATGATCGACCCGCCGCGTCCGCCGGCGATGATGTGGGGGATCGCGGCCTTGGCGGTGTGCAGGGCGCCCGTCAGGTTGACGTCGATGACGTCGGTCCACATCTCGAGTTCTTCTTCGATGGTCAGCTCACGGAATGCCATCGTGGCGATGCCGGCGTTCGCGCAGACGATGTCGAGGCGACCGAATTGCTCGACGCCGGCATCCACCGCTGACTTGAGTTCGGCGAAATCACGGACGTCGGCGACGGCGGCGACGATCTTGCCGCCCACTGATTCGACGAGAGCCACGGTTTCGGAGAGCTCGTCACGGCTGGCCATGGGGTAGCCGTTCGACGCGATGTCGGCGCAGATGTCGACGGCGATGATGCCGGCGCCTTCTCTGGCCAGATGCACGGCGTGGCTACGCCCCTGCCCACGGGCCGCTCCGCTGATGAAAGCGACCTTCCCGTCCAACGATCCCATCTGAACTCCTTGCCGTGTACTCAAAGTTGGGTGTAAACCGTCTTGGTCTTCAGGAAGCTCTCGATCCCGTCGCGCCCCCATTCATGCCCCCAGCCGGACTGCTTGTAGCCGCCGAACGGCATCGAATGGTCGAACACCATCTGGCAGTTCAGCGTGACGGTGCCGGCGTCGAGCCGTTTGGCGAGCCGGTGTGCGCGGCCGATGTCCTTGGTCCAGGCCGTCGCGGCCAGTCCGTACTCGGAATCGTTGGCCAGGGCCACGACCTCGTCGTCGTCATCGAACGGCAGGATCGCGACCACCGGCCCGAAGATCTCCTGCTGGTACAGCCGCGCGGTGGGCGCGACATCGGTGAGAACCGTTGGGTGCACGAAGAATCCACTGCGATCCAGCCGGTCTCCGCCGGCGACTATCTCGACGCCATCCCTGCGGCCCCCATCGATGAAGCCCAACACCTGGTCGAGCTGCTTGGCGCTGATGATCGGGCCGATCAGGACGCCGTCTTCTGTCGGTGCACCGAGCTTCACCGAGTTCGCGATGTTGGCGACGCCCTCGACCACCTTCTCGTACACGCTTCGCTGGGCGAAGATTCGCGATCCGCTGATGCAGCCCTGCCCGGAATGGATGAAGATACCCATCGCCGCCATCGTGATGGCGGTGTCCAGGTCGGCGTCGTCGTAGATCAGCACCGGTGACTTGCCGCCCAATTCGAGCGCGACCCGCTTGAGATTGCCACCGCCGGCGGCTTGCACGATCTGCTTGCCCACTTCGGTGGAGCCGGTGAAGGCGACCTTGTCGACGCCGGGATGCGCGGTGATCGCCGCGCCGACCGTGTGGCCGTATCCGGTGACGAGGTTGACCACGCCGTCCGGTACGCCGGCCTCGGCCAGGATTCGCTCCAGCAGCAGGGCCGAAAGGGGCGTCTCCTCAGCGGGTTTGACGACGCAGCTGCACCCCGCGGCCAGCGCGGGCGCCAGCTTGGTGCACGCGTTGAACACCGGCCCGTTCCACGGGAAGATCAGCCCGACAACGCCGTAGGGCTCTTTGAGTGTGTAGGCGTGCATGGTGGTGAAGGCGCCGGTGATGCCGCCGGTCTGCTGCACATCGTGGGCGATGCCGTTGACCTTGGTGCACCAGCCCGCGTAGTAACGGAACGATTCGGCGCACGTCGACATGATCATGAACGCCTGGAAATACGGCATTCCGGTGTTGAGGGAATCGATCTGGGCGAGTTCGTCGGCGTGCTGGTCGATCAGATCGGCCACCCGCCACAGCACCTTGGCCCGCTCGTTGCCGGGCAGCCCGCTCCACACCCCCGAGGTGAAACTCGCGCGCGCACGGGTCACGGCAGCGTCGACCGCTTCGGCGCCGCCGTCCCGGAATTCGGCGATCACCTCCTCGGTGGCGGGGTTGATGATCGCGATGACGTCCCCGTGGCCCGGCCGGTTCGTGATGTCTTCCAGGACCGACTGCACCGTCATCGCCGCACCTCGGTGAACTCGATGTGCAGCTCGGTGAGGCCGCGCAGCAGGAACGTCGGCTCGTAGCCGTAGTTGCGATGGCCCGGGGCGCCATGCTTGGCCTCGCTGATCCGGATGTCGCGCATCCGATCGAGGAATCTGTAGGTCTCAGGGATTGTGCGCTGCGTGTCGATAGCAGAGTCCGCATCGGCGTGTCGAATGCAAATCTGTAGGTAGTGCCTTCTGTATCGGTTACGTTCGGTTCATGCAGCCGCGGTACCGGTATGAACGCGCGGTTTCCGTTGGATCCGTGCCCGTGTTTGTTGTGGTGGATCGGACCTACACGC
Organism: Mycobacterium sp. SMC-17; assembly: GCF_045310915.1. Classification (NCBI taxonomy): domain Bacteria; kingdom Bacillati; phylum Actinomycetota; class Actinomycetes; order Mycobacteriales; family Mycobacteriaceae; genus Mycobacterium; species Mycobacterium sp. SMC-17. The sequence goes on from NZ_JBJIAK010000001.1 coordinate 281,277, forward strand.
AGCATCCGGAGGCGGGCGAGTATCTGCTTTGGTTGAGGGATCGAGACATGTCTCCAAATACCCAGCGGATGTATGCAAGCCGGATCGCTCGGTTCTTGTCGAGTTGTGACCAATTGTCGGTTGATTGGCGGCAGTTGGACTGGGACGTGTTGCGCGGCTACCGCGATCAGCTAGTCCATGAGCTACTGGAACGCGGGGGGCAGAGGAAAGCAAGCACGGTGAACTCGCATATGCGCTGTGTTGTGGACTTCTGCATCTTTGCGGTGCACATGGGCTGGATGCCGCCCGAACTTGTCCGGCAGTTGCAAGCTCGCGTCCGACCGCCGAAGACTGGACTCCCGGCTTCGGGTTATCGGGACTCGATGCTGGTGACGCAGCCGTTGACCAGCGTATTGAAGTTGCGGGAAGCCAAGAGCCGACCGAGAACTGTTGAGTATGAGCATCTTGACTTGGTCGCCGGTGCGGCGGTGAACGCACGGGACAGGTTCTTAGTGGTGTTGCTGCTGCAGACCGGTTTACGAATCGGTGAGGCGCTAGGCTTGCGCCGCAATGATTTGCATTTCCTTCCCGATAGCCGCAATGCCGGTTGCCGGCTGCAGGGCCCGCACTTGCACATCGAGAGGCGGGTGAATCCGAACGGCGCATTGGCGAAAAGCCGTAATGAGAGAACCGTTCCTGTGACTGCTGAATTGGTGGACTTTTACGTCGACATGATGTTGGAGAAGGTAGAGGCGATTCCTGCCGAGCATCACTCGGACATGGTGTTTGTGAACACGTTCCGCGAGCCACTAGGGGATGCGCTGTCTTATGACGCCATTCGCTACATCTTTGACGCGATCTCAACCAGGGTTGGCTACCGGGTCACTCCTCACGTTTTGCGCCATACCTGCGCATCGCATTGGCTCGATCATGGTACGGATCGAGATGTGGTGCAGGAACTGCTCGGTCACGCGGCCCCTCAATCGACAGAGATCTATTTGCATCCGCGGAGTAAGCGGCTACGAGAAGCAGTGGAGCGGGCGTCGTGGCGGGTTCAGCGAGTGCGGCAATGACGGCACGAGCCCGATCTACGGCCTCTCGGTTGCAGGGAGCAATGATCAGAACCTGTGGATGAGCCTCGGCGAGGCGGCGTAGGAAAGGGCGCACCTTCCCGAGGATGATCTGAATGTCGAAGGTCTGATCAAGAGCCGGCGTTGGCGCGCTGGTTCGGGAAGGTACGCCCATGCTCACGGTAGTTCACGATGCGGATTCATCCAACGAGGATGCTGGCTCGTCGCGGTCGTTGCTCGATGAGATTGTCCGCGACGGTGCCCGCCAGATGCTGGCCGCAGCGTTGCGGGCTGAGGTCGCCGCCTACATCGAGGCTCATGCCGGTGAGCTTGATGAGAACGGGCACCGGCTGGTGGTGCGCAATGGCTATCACCGCGAGCGCGAGGTGCTCACCGCGGCGGGCGCGGTGAGTGTGACCGCGCCGCGGGTCAATGACAAACGTGTTGACCCGGACACTGGTGAGCGGCAACGGTTTTCCTCGGCGATCCTGCCGGCGTGGGTGCGCAAGTCGCCGCAGATGACCGAGGTGTTGCCG